>NZ_JBDYKJ010000068.1:0-26362 GCF_040012395.1 Nocardioides sp. 31GB23
CGCACGACCACGACCTGGCCGCGCTTGGTGGTCTTGCCACCGAGCCTGACCTTGCGCCACGCGCCCCCGGGCGTCTTGTACTTCAGCTTGCCGCTCTTCGGGCCGGTGGTGGCCAGCAGGCGCACCTCGCGGACGTCGACGCCGGCGACGGTGAGCTTGGTCTTGTACGCCGACGCCTCGAGGTAGTCGCCGCCGAACGCCTGGCGCGAGGCCCGGGTCTTCCAGCGCCGCCCCGGGGCGACCAGGTCCTCGGGCACCGTGAAGGTGGTGGTGACCGGCGCGGCGGAGGTGTTGCCGGCCCGGTCGGTGACCGAGACGGAGAGGGTCTGGGTGCCGGGGCCGAGGTCGGGGAAGGTGACGTTGTCGTCGCGGCAGGGCACCGCGCGCCCGTCGATGTCGCAGTCGAAGACCAGGGCCGGCTCGTTGCCGTTGATGCGCAGCGTCGGGCTGTCGGTGGTCAGCATCGGCCGCTCGGGGGTCAGCCGGTCGAAGGGCGTGTTGAAGATGCTCGCGACCGGACGCTGCGTGTCGACCTTGAAGCTGGTCTCCTCGGGCGTCTGGTCGGTGTCGGGCAGGTCTGTCTCGGCGCCGCCGGTGCCGAGCAGCAGGTTGGTCGGCGAGGTCGCGTCGATGCCGCGGTCGGCGGCGTCGTACGCACGCACCCGGAAGGTGTAGGGCGTCTCGACCCCGCCGAGCTGGCGGCGGGTGTCCTCGAGGTCGGAGTAGGTCTGCGGGCTGGCGCAGGGGGTCCAGTCGTCGTCGGCCGGGGCCTCGGGGGTGTTGAAGAACTGGCACTCGAAGGCGATCGGGTCGGCGTCGGCGTCGGTGTGGGCGCCGGTGAAGGTGAAGGTCACCGAGTCACGGGCGATGAAGCCGGCGGTGTTGGCGGCGGGGACGGCGGTCACCGAGGAGGTCACCGGCGCCTCGCTGTCGTCGCAGCGGTCGCCGGGGCCGATCGGGGCGGGGAGCGGGAGCGGCAGCGGCAGCTCGCCGGGCGGGGCCGCCTCGGTGGTGCAGCCGGGGTCGGCCTGGGCGGCGGGCAGGGAGAGCACCGGCAGCAGGGTGCCCACGAGCACGGCCGCGGACAGCGTCGCGCCGCGACGCACGGACGAGGGGACGGTCATCGAGGTTCCTCCGGGGGCTGGCGGGGTCGATGCTTCAACGCCCCGCTGCGCCTGAGGCTACGAACCCCCGGCCGCGTCCGCGGGGCTTCGGCCGAAGTCGCGGGGGGTGCCTCCGGCCCACGGTCGCCGCGCATCGACCAGCAGCATCACGATCACGGCGAGGATCAGCAGGTCGGCCAGCACGAAGGCGAGGGGCTCGAGCCGGTCCAGACCAGCGCCGTAGACGAGCACCGGCAGCACGGCCACGAGCACGGCGACGGTGCGTGCCAGCTGCCAGCGCCGCCGGGCCGAGCGGTCGTGGGCGCTCGCGGCCGCGGCCGCCAGCTCGTGGGCCAACAGCACGCTGACCAGGAGGGCCGGCAGGCTCAGCGCCCAGGCGACGGCGGGGTCGACGTCGACCAGCGGCTCGTGCAGCACCGGGAACCACAGCAGCGCCGCGAGCAGGCCGGCGGCCACCGCGAGCCCGACCAGCAGCGGTCGCTGCCGGGTCGCGGTCGCGCCGGGCAGGCGGCGCAGGGCCACGACGACCAGGGCCCAGCCCGTCCAGTCGGCCAGCACGTCGTACCCGCCGACGGGGGCGACCAGCGCGACCAGGAGCAGGCCCGCGGCGGCCAGGGAGAGCGGGGCCATGGCGGGGAGCCTACGACTCCGGGCTCGACCGGGGCCGGGCCGGCCCGGGCGTGCCGGCGCCGGTGACGACCCAGGCGTCGCCGCGCTCGCGCAGCACCAGCACGACCATGCGCGAGCCCATGAAGACCGTCGTGTAGGCCACCCACAGCGCGAGCAGCCCGCCCCACGACGCCGCGAGCAGCGCGACGGGCAGGTAGACCAGCAGGGTGACCAGCCCGCCGAGGGCCAGGTAGCGCCCGTCGCCGGCGCCGATGAGCACCCCGTCGAGCACGAAGACGATGCCGGCCACCGGCTGGCCCAGGGCCGCGACGAGCAGCACCGGCACCAGTGCCTCGTGCACGGCGTCGTCGCGGCTGAAGAGCGGGCCCAGCAGCGGGCTGGCCGCGGCCAGCAGGACGCCGGTGACCACCCCGCTGACCACGCCCCAGCGCAGCATCCGGCGGGTCAGGCGACGGGTGGCCTCGACGTCGCCGGCGCCCAGGGTGCGACCGGTCAGTGCCTGGGCGGCGATCGCGATGGCGTCGAGCACGAAGGCCAGGAAGCCCCACAGCGTCATCGCCAGCTGGTGGGTGGCCAGGTCGACGTCGAGCCCGGCGCCGGGCGCGGCGCCGAGGGTGACGGCGTACGTCGTGGCGAGGATGGCCGCGCGCAGGGTCAGGGTGCGCACCACCAGGGGCACCCCGGCCCGGGCGGCGAGCCGGATGCCGGGCAGGTCGGGGCCCAGGGGCGCGCCCTGGGCGCGGGCGCCGCGCACCACCACGGCGCAGAGCACGGCGGCGCTGAGCACCTGGGCCACGACCGAGCCGATCGCCGAGCCGGCGATGCCCAGGCCGACCGGGTAGACCAGCACGACGTTGAGCACGATGTTGAGCACGTTGCCGCCGACGGCGACGTAGAGCGGGGTCCGGGTGTCGAGCATCCCGCGCAGCACCCCGGTGGCCGCCAGCATCAGCAGGAGCGGGGTGGTGCCGAGGAAGGCGATGCGCAGGTACGTCGTGGCCTGCTCGCTGATCTCGGCGCCGGCGCCGAACGCGGCCACGAGCGGGCCGGTGAGCGCGACGCCGGCGACGGTGGTGACCACCCCGATGCCGACCGCGAGCCAGAGCCCGTCGACGCCCTGGGCCAGCGCGCCGCGCAGGTCGCCGGCGCCGAGGCGGCGCGCGACGCTGGCGGTGGTGCCGTAGGCGAGGAAGACGCACAGGCCCACGGCGGTCTGCAGCACGACCGCGGCGATGCCGAGACCGGCCAGCTCCGTGGTGCCGAGCCGGCCCACGACGGCCGCGTCGCCGAGGAGGAACAGCGGCTCGGCGACCAGCGCGAGGAAGGCCGGGACGGCCAGCCGCCAGATCTCGCGGTCGGTGGCCCGGTGCTCGGATGTACCGGGTCGTGGGCTCACCAGCGGATCGTAGGCGCCGCGCGGACCAGACCGGCCGGCGGTCTCTGTCCCGAATTGGGGACAAGTTGTGGAAAGTGCGCTAGCAGAAGCATTGTCGACAAACCTCCGGGGCGGCGACGAGGCGACCGGGAGATGAACGCACCGACCGCACCACAATTTCTCCTCCACAGGTGGGGATAAGCATCACCGCAGGTCAGAGGGGCAGTGAAGTTCAGATCGACCACTCTTTCCACAGGTGCGTCCCCAGGCAGTGCACACGTCACCGCGTGTCGTCCACGGGTCGGAGGTAGTTATCCCCAGGGCCTGTGGACAACCGGCTTTCCGATGGAGCCGTTCGGCACGTACGGTCACGCGGACGAGGTCCTCGAGACGTCGTGCGGGACCGGTCTGCGAGCGGTCCGGCGCCGGTCTGTCGGTGGCCGGACCTAGCGTCGTGGCACCGGCCCAGCCGGCACGGGGTCGGTCCGGGACCAGGCATGGGAGAGCACGTGAGCATCACCGAGCAGAGCGGTCGCACGGCCGAGGAGCCGCCGTACGAGGACTGGGGCGACGGCCCCGTCTCCTACGCCCCCGGCGAGCGTCCGCGCAGCGGCCCCAACGACCGCACGCCGCCCCAGGACATGGCGGCCGAGCAGTCGGTGCTGGGCTCGATGCTGATCAGCAAGGACGCGATCTCCGAGGTCACCGAGCGCGTCCGGGGCGCCGACTTCTACCGGCCCTCCCACGAGACGATCCACGACGCGATCATCGACCTCTACGGACGCAGCGAGCCCGTCGACATGGTCACCGTCGCCGCCGAGCTGCAGCGCCGCGGCGAGCTGCAGAAGGTGGGCGGCGCGCCCTACCTGCACACGCTGTCGGCCAACGTCCCGATCGCGGCCAACGCCGGCTACTACGCCGAGATCGTGCGCGAGAAGTCGGTGCTGCGCCGCCTGGTCGACGCGGGCACCAAGATCGTGCAGATCGGCTACGCCGGCGAGGGCGAGGTCGACGACATCGTCGACCAGGCCCAGGCCGAGGTCTTCAAGCTCGCCGAGAAGCGCTCCGGCGAGGACTACGCCCCGCTCTCCGACATCATGGACGGCGTCCTCGACGAGATCGAGGCGATCGGCAACCGCGAGTCGGGCATCTACGGCGTGCCCACCGGCTTCGCCGACCTCGACGAGCTGACCAACGGCCTGCACAAGGGCCAGATGATCATCGTCGCGGCGCGTCCGGCCATGGGCAAGGCGCTGGCGCTCGACACCCCGCTGCCGACCCCGACCGGGTGGACGACCATGGGCGACGTGGCGGTCGGCAACCTCTTGTACGACGCCGAGGGCCGCCCGACCAGGGTCGTCGCGGCCACCGACGTGATGACCGGGCGCCCCTGCTTCGAGGTGGAGTTCTCTGACGGCTCGCGGATCGTGGCCGACGCCGAGCACCAGTGGTTGACCACGGCTCTGGCGACCGGCCGGCGTGGTGTGGTCACGACTGTGGAGCTCGCCGCAGACGTGGGTGCGGTCCATGTCATCGCCATGCCCGACGGGTCCGAGGTGAAGGTCGCCGACGTCGAAGCGGTGGACTCCGTCCCGGTGCGCTGCGTGCAAGTGGACAACGACGACCACCTCTACCTCGCGGGACGCTCGATGATCCCGACCCACAACTCGACGCTGGCTCTGGACTTCTGCCGTGCGGCGTCGATCCACAACAACCTGACCAGCGTCTTCTTCAGCCTCGAGATGACGCGCTCCGAGATCACGATGCGTCTGCTCTCGGCCGAGGCGAAGGTGCCGCTCAACCACATCCGCAACGGCGCGATGGGCGACGACGACTGGACCAAGCTGGCCCGCAAGATGGGCGAGGTCTCCTCGGCGCCGGTCTTCATCGACGACAGCCCCAACATGACGATGATGGAGATCCGCGCCAAGGCGCGGCGGCTGAAGCAGAAGCACGACCTGCAGCTGATCGTCATCGACTACCTGCAGCTGATGAGCTCGGGCAAGAAGGTCGAGTCGCGCCAGCTGGAGGTCTCGGAGTTCTCCCGCCAGATCAAGCTGCTGGCCAAGGAGCTCGAGGTCCCGATCATCGCGCTCTCGCAGCTCAACCGTGGCTCCGAGCAGCGCGCCGACAAGCGACCGGCGATGAGCGACCTTCGTGAGTCGGGCTGCCTGACCGCAGAGACCCGGCTCCTGCGCGCCGACACCAACGCCGAGATCAGCCTCGGCGAGCTGATGGAGACGGGCGCCACCGACATCCCGGTCTGGGCGCTCGACGAGCGGCTCAAGCTGGTGCCGCGCACCCTGACGCACGCGTTCCCGAGCGGGACCAAGGCGACGTACCGCGTGACGCTGTCCTCGGGCCGCACCGTGGAGGCCACCGGCAACCACCCCTTCCTGACCTACGACGGTTGGGTGCCGCTCGCCGAGCTGACCGTCGGCTCCCGCGTCGGGTCCGTGCGCCACGTGCCGCCGCCGCTGCAGATCACGCCGCGTGACCCCGACGAGATCGTGCTGCTCGCGCACCTGCTCGGCGACGGATCCTTCGTGAAGCGCCAGCCGCTGCGCTACGCCAGCATCGACGAGGCGAACCTCGCCGTGGTGGCGGAGGCGGCGCACCGCCGCTTCGGCATCACGGCCGTGCGCGACGACTACCCGGCGGCCCGGGTGACGACGCTGCGGCTCCCGGCGCCGTTCCGGCTGGCGCGTGGTCGGCGCAACCCGATCGCGGCCTGGCTCGACGAGGACGGTCTCTTCGGGCGCCGCAGCCACGAGAAGTTCGTGCCCGACTGGGTCTTCGGCCTCCCCAAGGACCAGGTCGGCCTGTTCCTGCGCCACCTGTGGGCCACCGACGGGTGCGTGCACCTCGACGAGAAGCGGCGCATGGGCCGGGTCTACTACGCCTCCACCAGCCGGCGCCTTGCCGACGACGTGGCCCGGCTCCTGGCGCGCTACAACGTCTTCACGCGCATCAAGCGGTCCCGCAAGGACGGTTACCGCGACGGGTGGCAGGTGCACGTGGTCGGCGCCGAGAACCAGCTGCGCTTCCTCGACGAGATCGGTGTGCACGGTGCCCGCGGCGAGCAGGTCACCCGTCTCGCGGCGGCCCTGCGCGACGTCCGGCCCCACACCAACCTCGACACGGTGCCGCAGGAGGTGTGGGGACGCGTGCGCCAGGAGCTGGCTGAGCGCCAGATGACGCACCGCGAGTTCGCCACCGCCATGGGGACCTCGTTCGGCGGCTCGACCATGTGGAAGCACGCGCCGAGCCGGGAACGGCTGGCCAAGGTGGCCGGCGTCCTCGGCGACGCCGACCTGGAGGTCCTGGCCACCAACGACGTCTACTGGGACGCCATCGCCAGCGTCGAGCCGCTCGGCGAGCAGGCGGTCTACGACGCCACGGTTCTCGGCGTGCACAACTTCGTCGCCAACGGCATCGCGCTGCACAACAGCATCGAGCAGGATGCTGACATGGTGATCCTGCTGCACCGCGAGGACGCCTACGAGAAGGAGTCGACCCGCCCCGGCGAGGCCGACCTGCTCGTGGTCAAGCACCGCAACGGCCCGACCCGCGACATCACCGTCGCCTTCCAGGGCCACTACTCGCGGTTCGTCGACATGGCCCACTGAGGGCAGGCGGTACGCACAACTAACTGGCCGCGCACGCCAGGTCTCCATGCTGCGAAGGTCCAGGAGTGCTTCAGGTGAGTCACGTCGAACGCCCACAACCACCACGCCGGCGCCTCCTTGCCGGGGTCTCTGCTGCCGCCTGCTTGGTCCTCGGCTCATGCTCCGACCCGCAGACTGCCGAGGGTCCCGACGCCGCGCCGGATGAGGGACTGGTGGTGAAGGCGGGAACCGGCGGGTTCGCCTTCGAGGCGCCGCGACGCCCTCAGGGCTGGTGGGCGACGTTCGCTTTCCCGCTCTGCAGCTCCTCCGCACAGACGCTGACCATGAGGGATGCGGACATGGACGTCGAGGTCGCTCCGACCGAGGTCGCCTACCACCTCTTGACCTACGAGGACGACCCCGAGCCGGGCGCCAGGGTGACCCGTGGCGGCTACTTGAAGGGCGTGCCCGAGCAGGTCGAGAGGGGTGGTTCGTCCTACATCAAGTGGGGCGGCGACACGCTCGGGACCGTCAGCGGTCTGGACGACGTCGAGGTGGAGGCCTGCGGCCCCCAGGGGTCCCACGTGTCCCAGTACCTCGCGGTCTCGATGCGTGTGGGCCCGGACGGCGCCGCGGCGAACGCTCTCCGGGTCGCGTACACCGACGGGGGCACGGAGAGGACCTCCGCGCCGACCGACTGGAAGATGGTGGCGTGCGGGCGTCAGGTCGAGGAGACGGCCGGACTGGCAGGACTCTGCTGAGCAGCGTCACCGGGACGCTCTGGCAAAGTTGAGCCACGGCCGAAGGAGGCAGCATGAACAGCCACGACGCATGGACGACTCGACCGGAGACGAAGAGTGACCATGCCGCGATCCGCGCCGTCACGATGGCTGCCTTCGAGACCAGCGACGAAGCCGACCTGGTCGATGCGCTGCGCGCCGACGACGCGTGGATCGACGGGCTCTCGATGGTGACGACCACGCCCGATGGCCGGGTGGTCGGTCATGCGCTCCTGACGCGCTGCTGGGTCGACGACGCCCCTGCCCTGTGCTTGGCTCCGTGCTCGGTGCTGCCCGAGCACCAGCGCACAGGAGCCGGATCTGCGGCCGTCCGGGCCGTGCTGGATGCGGCTCGCGGGGACGAAGGACCCTTCGTGATCGTCCTGGGACATCCCGACTACTACCCACGGTTCGGGTTTCGCCGCGCATCGCTCTTCGACATCAAGCTATCGATCGACGTACCGGACGACGCGCTCATGGCTCTGAGCCTGCATCCGAACCGCACCCTCCCGAGTGGCACGGTGAGGTACGCCGCGCCGTTCGGCATCTAGCCCCGCACCTCGCGTCGGGGTCGGGGTCGGGGTCGGGGAAGTGTGGAGTCCCGGATCAACCACGTTCATCCGCGACTCCACACTCCTGTGGACCGAGCACGGATACCCTCAGGGGCGTTCGTCCCCTGCCGCTCACCCCCCGGAGCACCCCCATGCCCCTCACCAGTCCTGCGCGCCCGTTGGCGCTCGCCCTCGCAGCCGCGCTCGCGAGCTCGGTGCTGCTCGCCGCGCCCTCCGCACAGGCCAAGGAGGTCGACGCCTTCCCGACGTACCAGGGGCAGGTCTCCTGCGACCCGGTCGCCAAGCCCGGCGTGCTGGCGGCGCGCCGGCTGCTGCTGGCCAAGTTCGGGGGCGGCAGCGGTGGGATCACCCGGGCCTGCAGCAGCGGCGGGCTCTCGGAGCACAAGGAGGGGCGGGCGTGGGACTGGTCGCTGCGCGCCTCGAAGGCCAAGGACCGGCGCACCGCCCGCCGCGCGACCACGTGGCTGACCCGCGGCGTCAAGGGCGAGGCTGCGGCTCGCGCCCGGCGCCTCGGGGTGATGTACATGATCTGGAACCGCAGGATCTGGCGTGGGTACGACGCCGCCGCGGGCTGGCAGCGCTACGAGGGCCAGGACCCGCACACCGACCACATCCACCTCTCCTTCACCTGGAACGGCGCCACCAGGCGCACCTCGTGGTGGACCGGCTCGCCGCGCGCCCTCGACCACGGCCCCTGCGCCAAGTGGGTCGGCGAGCTCGCCCCCGCCTGGACCGAGCCCAACCTCTCGCCCTGCCCGACCCCGCTGCGCCGCCCTGTCGCGAACCACCGCGGCATCTACCGCGCCCAGGAGGGCGAGACCCTCGCGCGCGTCTCGCGCTGGTTCGACCGGCCCAGCGCCAAGATCCGCCGGTGGAACGGCTGGCCCGGCAAGGGGCGGGTGGACATCGAGCCCGGCCAGAAGGTGCGGGTGCGACCACGATCCTGACGACCCGCACGCCCTCGCGGCGTGTCGCGGTGAGGTTCGTCAGGACGGGTGAGGGGGTTCGCGCCGACCCGAGCGCGGCTAGCATCCGCGGCATGGCCGACTCGTTGCTCGACGTCCTGACCCGCCTGCGGACCTGCGAGTGGGTCGACCTGACCCACGCGTTCGGGCCGGGCATCCCGCACTACTTCGCCTTCCCCGACGAGGAGCGCGAGACGCTCTTCCACTTCGACGAGGGCGTGGGGTCGGTGGGCACCGGCTTCCTGGCCCACCGCTACACCCACATCGGCCAGTGGGGCACCCACGTCGACCCGCCGGCGCACTTCGCCCGCGGGGGCCGGACCCTCGACGAGCTGCCGGTCACCGAGATGATCCTGCCGCTGGTGGTCGTCGACGTACGCCGCCAGGTGGCCGCCGACGTCGACCACCTCGTCACCCCGGCCGACATCGAGGCCCACGAGCAGCAGCACGGGCGCATCGGCCCGGGGTCGTTCGTGGCGCTGCTGACCGGGTGGGGCGACCGGTGGCCCGACGGCGAGGCGATGGCCAACCGCGACGCCGACGGGGTCGCGCACTACCCCGGCTGGGGCGTCGACGCGCTGCGCTTCCTCGTCGAGGAGCGCGAGGTCGCAGCCGTCGGCCACGACACGACCGACACCGACCCCGGCGCGGTGGTCGCCGGCGGCTCCGCACCCGCCGAGACCTACATCCTGGCCGCCGACAAGTGGCAGATCGAGCTGCTCGCCGGCCTCGACCGGGTGCCGGCCACCGGTGCCCTGGTGGTGGCGACGTGGCCCAAGCCGCGCGAAGGCTCCGGCTTCCCCGCGCGGGTCTTCGCGATCGTCGACCGCGAGGCGGGCGCCAGCCGCTAGCGCGTCGTGACGACCCGGGTGCCGACGGCCTTGTCGTGCCAGCCGCGCTTCTGCGGGTCCTTCGCGAGCAGGATCGCGTTGACGATCTGCGGCAGGTAGCAGAAGAAGTTCAGCAGCGCCAGGATGACCTGGCGTCCGACCGCCTTTCCCCAGCCGGGCACCTGGCCGTCGTCGACGCGCACCACCTTCGTGCCGAGCAGCTTCTTGGCCAGGGTCTGGCCGTATAGCGCGGTCGGGACGATGTAGTACAGCGCCGAGACGACCAGGCCGGCGAACATCCCGCGGCCGCCGACCGACATCCCCACCTCGCCGCCCCCGCTGCTGGTGGTGGCGAAGGGGAGCATGACGACAGTGGCGATGATGGCCAGCACGACCACGTCGAGCACGAACCCCCCGATGCGCACCCCGGTGGAGGCGACGTCGCCGACGCCGGCGGGTGCGCCGTACCCGGGCTGCCCGGGCTGCCCGGGCTGTCCGTCGGGGGGCGGGGGGTAGCTGTTGCCGTGCTGCTCGCTCATGGGTCTCTTCCGTCGACGGTGTCACGATGCACCCGGGACCCGGGCGCGCCCAGGCTAGGGGTGCGCGAGACCGTCTGCGACGGCAGCCGGGTCAGCGCACGTGGCGCAGGGCCTCCTCGATCGGGGAGTCACCGTCGTTGAAGGGGATCTTCAGCCCGGCCACGGCCGAGGGGTCGGAGCCGACGACCGTGCGGATCACCTCGGACACGTTGCCGCGAGAGACCTGACCCGCGTCGTTGGCGTGCACGTCGATCTTGCGGGTCGTGGGGCCCTCGGTCAGCCCGCTGGGCTGCAGGATCGTCCACTTCAGGGCCGACTCCTCGAGGTGCGCGTCGGCCTGGGTCTTGGACTCGGCGTAGGCGTAGAAGTCGTTGTCGGGCGGGACGCCGTGGTCGGGCCCGGCGCCGAAGTAGGAGACCATCACGTAGCGCTCGGCGCCGGCGGCCGCGGCGGCGTCCATCGAGCGGATCGCGGCGTCGCGGTCGAGGGCGTAGGTGTTCTCGGGCGAGCCCCCACCGGCGCCCGCGGCCCACACGACGACGTCGTGGCCGCGCAGCAGCTCCTCGAGCTCGTTCTTCTGCATCGACGCCACGTCGCCGATCGCCGGCTCCGCGCCCAGCTTGGTGATCGTCTTGGACTGGTCGGGGTCGCGGATGACCGACGTGACCTCGTGGCCGTCCTCGACCAGCAGCGGCGTCGCCTTGCGGGCCACCTTGCCGTGTCCTCCGATGATGATGATGCGCGTCATGCGTCCTCCTCGAACGATCGTGGGGGACGGGCCGCGGTCCGCGACCCGACACCGGGCCCAACCTCGGGCCCGGCCTCGATTGTTCCGAGCCGTGCGCGTCGCGAGCACACCCGGACGTGTCCCGTCGGGGCACCCCCGGGCGTGTGCTCTGATGAGCCCCGACGAGAGGAGCGCCGATGTCGACGCTGAACCAGGACGGTGCGCTGTGGACGCTGCACCTGGGTGACGACGAGAACCGCTTCACCCCCGCCTTCCTCGACGAGGCCGACGGCCTCCTGGCCGACCTGGCCTCCTCGAGCGAGCCGGCCGCGCTGGTGACCACCGGCGGGGGCAAGTTCTACTCCAACGGCCTCGACCTGGAGTGGCTCGGCGCCCACCCCGAGCGCCTGGGCGAGTACGTCGCGCGCGTGCAGCGGCTCTTCGAGCGGGTGCTGACCCTGCCGGTGCCGACCGTGGCCGCGGTCAACGGCCACGCCTTCGGCGCCGGCGCGATGCTGGCGCTGGCCCACGACCACCGGGTGATGCGCGAGGACCGCGGCTACGTCTGCCTGCCCGAGGTCGACATCCAGATCCCCTTCAGCCCCGGCATGAACGCCCTGGTCATGTCGAAGCTCAGCCCCCGCGCCGCGGTCGACTCGATGACGACCGGGCACCGCTTCCCCGCCGACGAGGCGCTCGCGGCCGGGATCGTCGACGCCACCGCGAGCCTCGAGGCCCTGCCCGGGGCGGCCGCCGCGCGGGTGCAGCACCTGGCCGGCAAGGACCGCGCCACGCTGGGCACCATCAAGCAGCGCATGTACGCCGACGTGGTCGCCGCCCTGCGCCTGCCCGAGGTCTGAGCGGGCCTCAGCGGGTGCTCGGTTCGGCAGCAAGGTGTGACAGCTGTGTGGAAGTGTCCGTGGTCGCCGGCACAGTGTCGGTCATGCCGAAGTCCCGTCCGCGAATCCCGACCCGGGTGGTTGCGCCCAGCGCTGGAGTGTCGGTGCGGACCCGGCTGCGTCTCGACCCGGAGGAGCGCGCCCTGCTGGCTGCGGTCGGGGTCCATCTGACCCGGGCCCGCAACGCCGACCTCGCG
Source organism: Nocardioides sp. 31GB23 (assembly GCF_040012395.1). NCBI lineage: Bacteria > Bacillati > Actinomycetota > Actinomycetes > Propionibacteriales > Nocardioidaceae > Nocardioides > Nocardioides sp. 31GB23. The sequence continues at coordinate 12,246 of NZ_JBDYKJ010000068.1, forward strand.
GCCGCCCGCTGCGGCGACAGGGCCAACGACCGGTACAAGGTCCTGGTCGCGGAGTTCGGGATCCACTCTCGGTACGCGGGCACCATCTGCGTCGACAACGATGCGGCGACGAAGGCCGCGAAGGAGCACCTGTGGCGACACCGCGCCGGGCTGCGTCGTGCGGTCGCGACGCTGGAACGGCGTACCGCGGCGCCTGCCCGGTCGGCGTGCGGGTGCGGTGAGCGCCGGGGCTGCGCGGTGTGCCGCGACGGGTACGCGACGCCGAACGAGCGGTTCCACAAGCAGCGTCGCCTCGCATCCCTAACGGCGGAGCTAGCGCGAGTCGAGGCGCTGCTGGCAGCGAAGGACTACCCGGTCGTGTACGGCGGCCGTCGACTGGCCGGCACCCGTCACCACCTCGACCAGGCCCGTCTCACCCTCGATGGGTGGCGCCGGTCGTGGGCGGAAGCCCGGTCCTGGTTCGGATGCGCCGGGAACGCCGGCGGGCCTGGCGGGAACCCGTGCCTCACCCTCGCTCGCGGGCCCGGCGGAGCGTGGTTCTTGACCGTTTCGGTGCCGAAGCCGGTTGCGGAGCAGTTCGGCGTCCCGACGCGTGTCACCCTGCGGCACCCGGTGTCGCTGCACCATCGCAGTGCTGAGCTCGAGCAGCGCCTCGACGATCGGTCCGCAGTCCGCGTCGGCATCCAGCGGTCCACCGATGCGAGGGGGCGGTCCCGCACGTACCTGGGGGTTTCCTGGGTCCGACCCGCAGCTGAACCAGCGGTGCTGGCCGCCGTCCGGGCAGGTGGGGTCGTTGGTGTCGACCTGAACGCCGACCACCTCGCCGCCACGCGCGTCGACACCGCTGGCAACCCGGTCGGGCGCCCCGTCCGGATCCCGCTCCGCCTGGCTGGCGTCTCCACGGCGACCCGAGACGGCCGGCTCCGGGCCGCGATCACCGCAGTCCTCGAGCACGCCAAGTCCACCGGCGCAACCGCGGTCGCGGTCGAAGACCTCGACTTCGCCGATGACAAGACGCGCGAGAAGTTCGGCCGCCGCAAAGCGTTCCGGCACACCATTCACGGGTTCCCGACCACGCAGTTCAAGGACCGGGTCGTCGCGATGGCGGCGACCCAGGGGCTAGCGGTGATCGCGGTTGATCCGCGCTACACCTCTCGGTACGGCGGCGCGTCCTGGCAGCGGGCGCTGAGCACCCCCACAATTGTCGCGACCAGGCACGAAGGTGCTTCGGTCGCGATCGGACGCCGAGCCCTCGGGCACGGCCTCACCACCCGCGCCGGCAGGCCCGGGAAGCCGCGTCAGCGGCCCGTTCCCCACCAGAGCGATGGAAGCACGAGCCGCGAGGCGGTTCAGGAACGGGCAACCACTGACACGGCCGAGGCCCGCACCCACACCGGCGCCCACCAACCACCAGCTCGCACACGACAGCCCTCCCAGCACCCACCCCGTTCATCGGGAGTGGTCACGCCAGGAGGGCTGTCGGAGTTGGTGCAGGCCGGGCATAGGTTCCCCGGCGACCCACCCGCAGGGTGAGTCAGAACGGCACGTAGGTGTTTTCACACAGCGGAACACACCTTGCTGCCGAATCTAGCTGTTGCCGAGCGCCGCGGCCTCGGCCACGGTGCCGACCACGGCCGGGCGCAGCCCGTCGCCGCAGTCGGGGTCGGGCAGCGTCGACTCGGGGTCGACGAGCGTGACCCGGCAGCCCTCCAGGTGCAGGCGGCGCACGGTCTCGAGCAGCATCCGCCGCGCCGCCTCGTTGATCGAGTGCACCCGGGTCAGGTCGAGCACGACAGCATCGGAGAGCGCCCCGTCGGTGTCGGCATCGGCGAGGTCGCGCACCAGCCGCTCGGCGCCCGCGAACTGCAGGGAGCCGTGCAGGGCGAAGACCATCGCGGCGCTGCCGTCGACGTACTGCACCGTGTGGGTGCGGCGGATCGTCGAGCGCGCCGGCTGCGGGGGGTCCATCATGTGCAGGCCCATGTCGGCCGAGAGCCGCCGGCAGACCTCGACGCCGCGCACGCTGGAGCCGTGCGGGTCCAGGCGGGGCGAGAACGCCGCGATGCCCAGCTGGCCCGGCAGCGCACCGATGATGCCGCCGGAGACCCCGCTCTTGGCCGGGAAGCCCACGGTCGAGATCCAGTCGCCGGCCGAGTCGTACATGCCGCAGGTGGCCATCACGCTCATCACCTGGCGCGCCACCCACTCCTCGACGACCCGCTCCTCGCTGAGCGGGTGCACCCCGCCGTTGGCCAGGGTCGCGGCCATCAGGGCCAGGTCGCGGGTGGTGACCCGCACCGAGCACTGCCGGGTGTAGGCCGCCACCACGTCCTCGGGGTCCTCGACGATCGAGTCGCGGCTGCGCAGCATGTTGGCGATCGCGTAGTTGCGGAAGGCCGTCTCGCTCTCCGAGGCGTACGCCGCCTCGTCGACGCCCAGGGGCCGTCCGGCGAAGGCGGAGAGCCCGGCCAGCACCTGCTCGCAGCGCGCCTGGGGGTCACCGGCGTCGCCGACCATGGTGTGCACCACGATCGCGCCGGCGTTGATCATCGGGTTGAGCGGGCGCCCGGAGCCCTTCTCGAGCGACAGCTCGTTGAACGCCTCGCCGGACGGCTCGACGTCGACCTGGTCGAGCACGGCGTCGAGGCCGCGCTGCTGCAGGGCCAGGGCGTAGACGAAGGGCTTCGAGATCGACTGGATCGTGAAGCCCGCGTCGCAGTCGCCCGCCTCGTAGACCGCGCCGTCGACGGTCGCCAGCACCACGCCGAGCTGCTCGGGCTCGACCTGCGCGAGCTCGGGGATGTAGTCGGCGACGGCGCCGCTGGCGTCGGCGGCGCACGCGGCGAGGACCTCGGCGAGGTAGTCCGGGATGGGGGTCTCCACCTGGGCAGGATGCCGCCTGCGGCGCGTGCCCCGTGAATCGGTGGTGGGATGGGGGCATGGACGCCACCGCAGCCCTCGCCCGCTGGCACGCCGTCGCCGAGGCCGGCGACGTCACCGCCCTGCCCGGCCTCGTGGCCCCGGACGCCGTCTTCCGCTCACCGGCGGTGCACACGCCGCAGGAGGGCCGCGAGAAGGTCGTGGGCTACCTCAGCGCGGCCTTCACGGTGCTCGGCCCGGGGCTGCGCTACCACCGCGAGTGGGTCGGCGAGGACTCCGCGGTGCTGGAGTTCAGCACCGTCGTGGGCGGCAAGCAGGTGCAGGGCGTCGACATGATCACCTGGGACGAGTCCGGCCTGGTCGTCGATTTCACCGTGATGGTGCGCCCGCTGCAGGGGCTGCACGCGGTGGTGGAGGAGATGGGCGCCGAGCTGCTGCGGATGCTCGAGGCCGCCGGCGACTGAGCCGGCGCGTCAGCGGCGTACCCACGCCTGCACGGCGCGGTAGACCGGCTTGGGCCGCAGGCCGTGGGTCATCAGCCCGTAGCCCTTCATGTGCCGGCCCGCGTCGGTGCGGGCGCGCTCGTTGTAGAGGAACGCCTTGCGCACGAACGGGAAGCGGGTGCGCAGCGCCTCGAGCGCGGCGACCGTGAAGGTGGCCTGCTGGCGCTTGCTGACCCCGCGCTCCCAGGGCTGCTCGTCGCCGCGGTCGCGGTGCGAGGACCAGCCGAACTCGGTCACCCACACCGGTCGCCGGTCGCCGTGGCGGCGCATCAGCGCGCGCACCTGCGCCAGGTGGGAGAACTCCCACTCGGCCTCGCCCGAGCCCGACAGCGGGCCGGTGTCGGACGGCGACTGGTAGGGGTGGGTGGCCATCACGTCGAAGCAGGCGCCGGCACCGGCGTCGTAGGCGGCCTCGATCCAGTCGGAGTCGTTGTGCATGGTGCCGCCGAAGACGAGGTCGGCGCCGGTCGCCGACGAGGCGCGCAGGGCGTCGTGGGCGGCGCACAGCAGGTCGGCGTACGCCGCCGGGTCGGCGCCGGCGAGGAAGTCCGCGCTGTTGGGCTCGTTCCAGACCTCCCAGGCGCGCACCTGGCCGCGCCAGCGCTCCGCGGCCCAGGCCAGCGCCTTCGCGTAGTCACGGGGGTCCGCGGGCAGGGAGCGCGAGCCGGCCTCGGGGTCGGCCCAGTCGGGGGTCAGCCAGAAGGTGGCCAGCACCTTGAGCCCGCGCTCGGAGGCCATGTCGACCACCCGGTCGACGAAGCGCACCCCCCAGCCCCGCGGGTCGATGCGGCCGCGCTCGGGCTGGATCATCGCCCACGACATGTCCAGGCGCACCCAGCCCGCGCCCATGTCGACCAGCCGGTCGAGCACCGTGGCCCGCTCGGCGTCGGTGTAGGAGGTCCACAGGCCGTGGAACTGCACCCCCACCGCCGGCCCGCGCGCGGCGCGCCGGCGCTGCGCGTCGTCGTACGACGCTGCGGTGCCCGAGACGGAGGCCGCCGAGGAGGCCGAGGCCGGGGCCGGGCCGGGGGCGGGGCCGGCCGTGGCGGGCAGCCCGGCGGCGAGCAGGCCGACGCCGAGGGCGGCAGCGGCGAGGCGGTGCGTGGCGCGGGGGCGCGACGCTGCGGGCGAAGGACGCACGAGCGGTCTCCAAGGGGGGTGGGGGAGAGCGCAGTCTGACCGGCGCCGGCGACCGGGCGCCTCCACCGATCGGTCAGTCGTGGACCACCGGGCGAGGTCAGGCCCGCACGTCGAGCGGCAGCAGCACCCGCACCGTCGTGCCCTCGCCGGGGGTGGACTCCAAGGAGATGCGGCCACCGTGGCGGTGCACCACCCGTCGGGTGATCGCCAGGCCCAGGCCGCTGCCGGGCACCTCGACGTCGCCGGTCTGCGGCGCGCGGGTGAACTCGTCGAAGATGCTCGGCTGGTCGGCGAGGGGGATGCCCTGGCCGGTGTCGGCGCAGGTCAGCTCGACGCCGTCGTCGCGGGTGGCCAGCCCCAGGCGCACCGAGCCGCCGGCCGGGGTGTACTTCAGGGCGTTGCTGAGCAGGTTGGAGACCACCATCGCCAGCTCGGGCGCGTCGCCGGTGGTGCGGTGCGGCCGGTCGGCGCCCTCGAGGCCCAGCGAGATCTCGCCGCGCTCGGCCTGCACCGCGGCCAGGTCGCGGGCCTCGCGCACCAGCTCGGAGAGGTCGACGCTCTCGTGCGCCTGCTGCTGCTGGGGGTCGCTGACCCGGGCCAGGGTCAGCAGGCTGGCCACCAGCGACTCCATCCGGCGCGCGGCCCGGCTGATGGAGGTGACGCTGCGACCCAGCTGCGGCGCCGACGGTGCGACGTCCTGGAGGATCTCGACGTGCCCGAGGATCGAGGTGAGGGGGTTCTTCAGCTCGTGGGTCACGGCCGCGTTGACCTGCTCGCGGTAGCGGCTGGACTCCCGCAGCCCCGCGGCCAGCTCGTGCTCGCGCTCGAGCGCCCGGGCGCGGTGGATGGCCAGCCCGGCGTGCACGGCGTACATCTCGAGCACCTGGCGGGCCAGCTCGTCGGGCCGGCGCCCGTCGATGGGCAGGTCGACGCCGAGCACCCCGACCAGCGCGCCGTCGGGGCCCTGCAGCGGCGCGTAGAGCGCGTCCATCGGGTGCCAGGCGTCGGGGCCCTCGATCGGCTCGAGGTCGGGCACCCAGGTGCTCTGCACGTCGGCGGGCAGCCGGTCGTGGGGCACGAAGCGCAGCAGCCCCCACTCGTCGGCGAGCTCGAACTCGTCGAGGATCTCCTGCACGGGCATCCGGCGCCCGGCCATGGAGCGCTGCGCGTCCTCGTCGCCGGCCACCGCGAGCACCTCGAGGATGCCGTCGTCGTCGAGGTAGTTGACCACCGCCATCTGGAAGCCCAGCACGTCGACGACGCCCTGCACCACGCTCTGCAGCAGCCCGCGGAGCGTCTCCTCGCTGCTGATCGAGGTCAGCAGGGCGTGCAGCTCGCGCAGCATCACCACCTCGCGGGGCACCCCGGGCTCCGGGCGCGTGGCCGGGCTCACGGGGCCACCTCGGCCAGGTGCACCACGGCGTCGCCCGAGCTGACGAGCGGGGCCTCGGTGCGGCCGACGACGATGCCGTCGCGGTCGGCGTGCACCAGCCGCACCCGCTTGCCGAAGGAGTCGAAGAGGCCGCCGAGGCGCTCGCCCTTCTCGACCCGCTGGCCCAGCTCGGCCTCGAGGTGCAGCATCCCGGTCCCCCGGGCGCGCACCCAGCCGCTGCGCCAGCTCTCCAGGCTGGGCGTCGGTGGCTCCTCCTCGACCGGCTCGGTCATCTCCAGCGCCGCGAGCACACGTCGTACGCCGCGCACGCCGGCATCGACCGCCCACGAGTCCATCCGCCAGGCCTCGCCGGCCTCGTAGAGCAGCACCTTGGCTCCCTCCTCGCGTGCGGCGTGGCGCAGCGAGCCGTCGCGCAGCCGCGCGTGCATCATCACCGGCGCGGCGAACGCCTCGGCCAGCCTTCGGGTCTCGGGGTCCTCGAGGTCGGTGCGGATCTGCGGCAGGTTGGTGCGCCGGTCGGAGCCGGTGTGCAGGTCGATGCCCACCGAGCACTTGGCCACGACCTCGGTCATCATCAGGTGCGCGATCCGCCCGGCGAGCGAGCCGCGGGCCGAGCCGGGGAAGGAGCGGTTGAGGTCGCGACGGTCGGGCAGGTAGCGGCTGCCGGTCATGAAGCCGAGGACGTTGACGATGGGCACCGCGATCAGGGTGCCGCGCAGGGTGCGGGGGTCGAGGTCGGCGAGCACCTGGCGCACCACCTCGACGCCGACGGCCTCGTCGCCGTGGATGGCGGCGTCGATCCACACGGTGGGCCCGTCCTCGCGCCCGTGCACCACCCGCACGGGCAGGTCGACCTCGGCGCCGGTCACCAGGCGGGTGATCGGCAGCGACAGCGACTGGCGCCGGCCCGGTCGCACCCGCACGGCTCCGATCTCGAAGGAGGGGCGGGCCACGTCAGCGACCCCGGTTGCGGCGACGGGTGGCCACGGGCGGGCGGGCGCCGAGGTAGGAGCGTCCGGGGTCGACGACGAAGCCCTGGCGCAGCGCCTCGCGACCCACGAGCATCCGGAAGCCCATCTCGTCGCGGCGGCTCAGGCTCATCTCGACGTCGACGGTGCGCCCGACCAGGGTGATCGCCATCGGCACCACGTAGCGCTCCTCGACGTGCCCCGACGACGAGCGCACCTCGCGCACGTCGAGCACGGGGCTCTCGACGACCACGGCGTCCTCGTCGGTGGCCTGCCAGGGGTGCACCGAGTAGCGCACCATCCGCTGGCCCTCGCGCTCGAAGCCCTCGAGGTCGAAGGCGTGGATCGCGGAGGTCCGCGCGCCCGTGTCGAGCTTCGCCTTGATCCACTCGACGCCGGCGTCGGGCAGGCTCACCCACTCGCGCCAGCCTGCGAGGGTGTAGGAAAGATCCGTCTCCACCGTCGCCTCTCAGTCTGGGTACCCATGAAACTCGCGATCCTGTCCCGCGCGCCCCGGTCGTACAGTACGCAGCGACTGCGCACGGCCGCCCTCGACCGGGGTCACGAGGTCAAGGTCCTCAACACGCTGCGCTTCGGCATCGACCTGTCGGGCGACGAGCCCGACCTGCAGTTCCGGGGCAAGCGGCTCTCCCACTACGACGCGGTCCTGCCGCGCATCGGCAACTCCATCACCTACTTCGGCACTGCGGTGGTGCGCCAGTTCGAGCAGATGGACGTCTACACGCCCAACACCTCGTGGGGGATCACCAACTCGCGCGACAAGCTGCGCGCCACCCAGATCCTCTCGCGCCACCACATCGGGATGCCGGCCACGACGTTCGTGCGCGACCGCGCCGACGTGATCGCGGCGATCGAGCGGGTCGGCGGCGCGCCCGTGGTGATCAAGCTGCTGGAGGGCACCCAGGGCATCGGCGTGATCCTGGCGCCGACCATCAAGGTGGCCGAGGCGATCATCGAGACGCTGCACAGCACCCGCCAGAACGTGCTGATCCAGCGCTTCGTCAGCGAGAGCAAGGGCCGCGACATCCGGGCGCTGGTCGTCGGCGACCGGGTGGTGGCCGCGATGCGCCGGGTCGCGCAGGGCGACGAGTTCCGCTCCAACGTGCACCGCGGCGGCACCGTCGAGGCGGTGACCCTCGACGAGGACTACGAGCGCGCCGCGGTGCGTGCCGCGCAGATCATGGGCCTGCGGGTGGCCGGCGTCGACATGCTCGAGGGCAACGAGGGCCCGCTGGTGATGGAGGTCAACTCCTCCCCGGGCCTCGAGGGCATCGAGCGCGCCACCGACCTCGACATCGCCGGCTCGATCATCGACCACATCGACAACCAGGTCGCCTTCCCCGAGATCGACGTGCGCCAGCGCCTGACCGTCTCGACCGGGTACGGCGTCGCCGAGATCGCGGTGCAGGCCGCCTCCGACCTGGTCGGCAAGACGCTGGGTGAGTCGGGGCTGCGCGAGCGCGACATCTCCGCGCTGACCCTGCAGCGCGGCACCAGCGTGATCCCCAACCCGCACAGCCGCCACGTGCTCGAGGCCGGTGACCGGCTGCTGTGCTTCGGCAAGCTCGAGGAGATGCGCTCGATGATCCCGGGCCGGCGCCGGCGCACCCGCAAGGTCAAGAAGCTGCCCGCCGAGCCCATCCACGAGGCCTGAGCCCGGGTAGGAGAGGCTGGGGGCCATGCACTACGTCGGCGTCGACCTCGCCTGGGGCGAGCGCGCCCCCACGGGCATCGCCGTGCTCGACCCCGACGCGCGGCTGGTGCACGTCTCGGCGCAGCGCAGCGACGAGGAGGTCGTGGCCGCGATCGAGGGCGTCGTGGCGGCCGGGGCCTGCCTGGTCTCGATCGACGCGCCGCTGATCGTGCGCAACCCCAGCGGCAACCGGGGCTGCGAGGCGGCGCTCAACAAGGACTTCGCGCGCTTCGACGCCGGCGCGCACCCGGCCAACACCGGCAAGCCCGAGTTCGCCGAGACGCCCCGGGGCGCCCGCGTCGCGGGCCTGCTGGGCCTCGACCTCAACCCGCGCTCGGGGCGCCAGCGCCGGGCGATCGAGGTCTACCCGCACCCGGCGACGGTCTCGCTGTTCCGCCTGGGCCGCACCCTGAAGTACAAGAACAAGCCGGGCCGCGACCTCGAGAGCCTGCGCAGCGAGCTGCTGGCGCTGATGGGCTACCTCGAGACCGTGGTGGTCACCGCCGGCGAGCCCTGGGCGCGGCTGCGCGACGCCGTCGAGAGTGCCACCCGCAAGAGCGAGCTGCGGGTCGTCGAGGACCAGGTCGACGCGGTCGTCTGCGCCTACGTCGGGCTCTTCGCCGACACCCACCCCGAGGCCACCACGACGTACGTCGGCCCCGACGGCGGCTGGGAGGACGGCTACGTCGTGGTGCCCACGCTGCCCGACGACCTCGAGCCCAGCCCGCGGCGGGCCCGCCCGCGCGCCGACCCGGTGCAGGCCGCCACCCAGGCGTACGCCGCGCGCCTGCCGCAGCTGCGCGACTCCGGGGAGCGCTACGTGCGGCTGGTGCAGTCGATCCTCGACGAGGCCGGCATCAACTACCTGTCGGTGACCGGGCGCACCAAGTCGGTCGCCTCCTTCGCCGCCAAGGCCGCGCGCACCGCCGACGGGCGCCCCGGTGGCAAGCCGCTCTACCGCGACCCGCTCGTCGAGGTCACCGACCAGCTCGGGGTCCGGGTCATCACCTACGTGCAGCGCGACGTCGAGACCGTCGCCGACCTGCTCGGCGACCAGCTGGTCGTCCACGACGACCGCGACATGGGCCGCGAGACCGCCAGCGAGGGCCGCTTCGGCTACGCCAGCCGGCACCAGGTCATCGGCATCGACGCCGCCCGCGAGGGCGACCCGGCGTGGGCGCCGCTGCGCGGCCTGGTCGCCTCGGTGCAGATCCGCACCGTGCTGCAGCACGCGTGGGCCGAGTTCGAGCACGACATCCGCTACAAGGGCGTGGTGCCCGAGGAGCACGCCCGCGACTTCGACCGCCGCTTCACCCTGGCCGCGGGCCTCCTCGAGCTGGCCGACCGCGAGTTCGCCACGATCCGCGACCGGCTGCAGGCCACCGACCCGCGCACCGACGAGCCGGTCGCCCCCGACGCCGACCCCCGCCTCGACCCGCGCGAGCTGGCCGCCTTCCTCGCCGGGCAGTACGCCGACGCCGGCTGGTCGCGCACCGACCACTACGCCTGGATCTCCGGGCTGCTGCTCGAGCTCGGCGTCACCAGCCTCGGCGAGCTCTCCGAGGTGCTGGTGGGCGTCGACGAGACCGAGATCAACGCCCGGATGGACTACCGCTACCCGCCCGGTGCGGTGCGCCGCCTCGACGACGCGCTGCTGGCGTCGTACGCCCAGGCCTACGTCGACCTGCACGGCAACGCCCACCGCGTCGACCTGCTGCGGGCGCGGCTGGCCAAGCTCACCGGCTGAGGCCCGCCGCCGCGGGAGTTTCATCGGGCGCCCGATGGAACTCCTGCCGGGACGATGAAGCTTCGTCGTCCCGGCACCAGTTTCGTGGGGGTGACCGTGGTGGCGGCAGGGTGTGCCGGCGTGGTCAGACCCGCACCAGCACCTCGTCGAGCGGCTTGCGCTGCAGCGCCGGCACCCGGGCGTCCTCGGCCGGGTGGCCCACCGCCACGACGACGAAGCCGCGCTCCTCGGGCGGGCGGCCCAGCACCTCGGCGAGGAAGCGCATCGGGCTCGGGGTGTGGGTCAGCGTGGCCAGGCCGGCCTGGTGCAGGGCGGCGAGCAGGAAGCCGACGGCGATGCCGCACGACTCCTTGACGTAGTAGGGCTTGGGCGAGCCGGGTCCCGCGTGCACCTCGAAGACCACCACGAGCGCGGCGGCGTCGGTCAGGAACGGCTTGCTGGCGTCGGTGCCCAGCGGGGCGAGCGCGTCGAGCCACTCCTCCGAGGCGCGGCGCTCGTAGAACTCGCGCTCCTCGGCCTCGGCCGCCTCGCGCAGCCGACGGCGTACGACGGGGTCGGTGACCAGCACGAAGCGCCACGGCTGCACGTGCGCACCGCTCGGCGCGGTGGCCGCGGCCCGCACGGCGTCCTCGAGGACGCCCTCGGCGACCGGGCGCGAGGAGAAGTCGCGCACCGTACGCCGGCGGGCCAGGTCGTCGGCGAAGGCCGAGACCCGCGCGCGGGCCTCGTCGTCGGGCAGGGACAGCTGGGGGGCGGGCACGCTCTCGGGCACGGACCCAGCCTCGCAGAGCCCGCTGCGGCGCGGGCTCAGTCGTCGTCGAAGCGCAGCCCGGCGGCCTGCGCGGCACGGTCGGCCAGCTCGGTGCCCGCGCCGTCGTAGAGCTGGAAGCCGGTCGAGGCGCCGAGCGTGCGCGCCTGGCGCAGGTCGGCGTCGTACTGGGTGACGATGGCGACGGTGCCGGCGAAGCCGCTCGAGCGCAGCAGCTGCAGCGCGTCGAGGTTGTTGCCGTGGAAGGGCATCGCCAGCAGCACCATCCGCACGTCGCCGGTGCGCAGCCTCTCGTAGAACTCCGGGTCGGTGGCGTCGCCCTCGACGACGTCGACGCCCTCCTCGACCAGCCGGGCCACCCGCTCGCCCGAGCTCTCGACGCCGACCACGCCGAGGCCGTGCAGCTGCTCGAGCCGCTCGTAGGCCGAGCGGCCCACGCGGCCCATGCCGAGCACGACCGCCTCGGCGTGCCCCACATCGAGGGGGCGGTCCTCGGGGTGCAGGCGGTGCGCGGGGCGCTCGCGCACGAGGTGCGAGAGCAGGCCGACCAGGTACTCCGGGCGGCGTCCGACCGCCGTGCCGACGACGAAGCTGGCCGCGATCGCGGTCGCCAGGGTGACCACCCACTCCTCGCCCAGCACCTCGGCGGAGGAGGCGACGGCCACGATCAGACCGAACTCCGAGAAGTTCGCCAGGCTCGACCCGGCCAGCACCGCCGTACGCCGCCGCAGCCCGCTCAGGCCGAGCAGCACCGCGAAGCCGACGGCCTTGAGCGGCAGCAGCACCAGCACCAGCAGCAGGGCGACCAGCAGGTGCTCGACGCTGGGCAGGGCGCCGATGCCGATGGAGACGAAGAAGCCGACCAGCAGCAGGTCCTTGAGCGTGAAGAGGCTCTTGGCGAGGCTATCGGCGCCCGGCCGCCCGGCCAGCAGCATCCCCACCACCAGGGCGCCGAGGTCGCCCTTGAGGCCCACGGCGTCGAAGAGCGCGTAGCCCGGCACCAGCGCCAGCACCAGGCCGAAGAGCGGGCGCAGCTCGTCGTGGCCCAGGCGCGCCAGCACCGTGCGCAGCACCCATGCGCCCGGCAGCAGCAGCAGCACCAGCACGGCGTACGGGCTGGGCGGCTCGCCGGCCGACGCGCCGAGGTAGACCACCGCGGCGAGGTCCTGCACGATCAGCACCCCGATCGCGGTGCGCCCGCCCAGCGAGCGCGAGCCGCTGCGCTCCTCGAGCGTCTTGACCACGAAGACCGTGCTCGAGAAGGACAGGGCGAAGCCGACCAGCACCCACGTGCGCCAGTCGCTGCCCTCGAGCAGCGTCACGCCGGCCAGGGCCACCAGCGCCACGACCCCGGCCCCCAGCAGGGTCGAGCCGACCATGTGGGCGGTGGCGGTGGCCCAGACCTGGCGCTCGGCCAGCTGGCGCAGGTCGATCTTGAGCCCCACCCCGAAGAGCAGCAGCGTCACGCCCAGGTCGGCCACCACGTCGAGCGCGGGCACCGACTCGACCCCGGCGACGTTGAGCACGAAGCCCGCGACGAGGAATCCCATCAGCGGTGGCAGGCGCACCACGGCGGCGGCCATGCCGCCCAGCAGCGCCACGACCAGGATCGCCGTCATGTCCTCCATGGGGTTCCTCCTGAGCTCACCGACGATCCTCCCAGCCCGGCGCCCGGCTCACCCCACGAGGGTGGTGCGGCCTGTCAGGCTGGAGGGATGACTCGCCGCGTACGCCGCTCCCGCGCCGCCCTGGCGCCCACTCCGGCCATCGCACTGGCCCTGGTGATGGGCCTGGGGCTGGCCGGGTGCGGTGACGACCCCGAGCCGGGCGAGCGCGCCAACGCACCCAGCGAGGCGACCCGCACGGCCGGCCCCGACGACGACGTCGACGCCGGCGACCCGGCCGCGCTGGAGAGCCGCACGGTCACCACCGGGCTCACCAGCCCCTGGGGCCTGAGCGCGACCTCGCAGGAGGCCGTGCTGCTCAGCGAGCGCGACACCGGACGGATCCTGCGCGTGGATCCCGGGTCAGGCGAGCGCGAGGAGCTGCGGACCCTGCCCGACGTCGTCCCCGGCGGCGAGGCGGGCCTGCTCGGTCTGGCGCTGACCCCCGACGAGTCGGCGCTGCTGGCCTACTACACCGTCGAGGAGTCCAGCCGGATCGTCTCGATGCCCTGGGACGGGCAGAGCCTCGGCGAGCCCGAGGTGCTGCTCGAGGGGATCCCCGGCGGCGCGGGCTACCACCAGGGCGGCGCCCTCCTGGTCGGCCCCGACGACCTCCTCTACGTCGGCACCGGCGACAACGGCGTGCCGGAGTCGGCCCAGGACCGGGCGTCGCTGTCGGGCAAGGTGCTGCGGCTGACCCTCGACGGGCAGCCGGCCCCCGGCAACCTCTTCGACGACGAGGTCTACAGCTATGGCCACCGCAACGTGCAGGGACTCGCCTTCGACGACGAGGGCCGGCTGTGGGCCTCGGAGTTCGGCGCCAACGCCTGGGACGAGCTGAACCTGATCGAGGCGGGGGGCGACTACGGCTGGCCGCAGGTCGAGGGCAGCGGCGGCGGGGAGGGCCAGACCGACCCCGTCGTCGTCTGGCGCACCGAGGACGCCTCGCCCTCGGGCCTGGCCCACTGGGACGGGTCGTTGTGGATGGCGGCGCTGCGCGGGGAGCGGCTCTGGGAGATCCCGCTGGGTGACGGCGACGCGCCCGTCGAGCAGCCCGTCGGCCACCTCGCCGGCGAGCTGGGCCGCCTGCGCAGCGTCCTGGCCCTGCCCGGCTCCGACGGCCTGCTGCTGGTCACCTCCAACACCGACGGGCGCGGCGAGGTCCGCGACGGTGACGACCGCGCCCTGCTGCTGACCCGCTGACCCGGCGCGATCCGGGCCGGCTCGGCGCGAGATCTGCGCCGGGTCAGCGGGACATTTGGGGCTCTTGTGACCCTTCCGTGGGTCGCTGAGCGTGGCCTGATGTGGCGCACGCCGTTCTCTGTCTAGGTTTCTGGCT
>NZ_JBDYKJ010000069.1:0-26205 GCF_040012395.1 Nocardioides sp. 31GB23
TCTCAGGGCCCACCGACAAAGCACCAGGTCAGAAGCCGTTTTCCACAGGCAGATCGAAACTTTTTTCGAGACGATCTGCCTGGTGCGGAAGCGACCGGTCGATGGTGCAAAACCGACTGGTCGATGGTGCGAAACTGACTGCTCGGCCGTCAGCCGGCGACGTCGAGCACGCGCAGCGCGACGGCGACGTCGAGGCGCAGGTGGGGGTCGCTGGAGAGAGGGCCGAGGAGGCGCTCGAGCTTGGTGACGCGGTAGCGCATCGTGTTGTAGTGGAAGAACTGGGTGCGGGCGGCCTCGGCGACGTTGAAGTTCGTGTCGAGCAGCACCTGCAGGGTCTCGCGCAGGTCGAGCGCCTCGGTGGTGTCGCGGGCCAGCGGCCCCAGCACGTCGTCGGCGAAGGCGCGCAGCTCGGCGGTGTCGGGGACCATCGCGATCAGCCGGTGCAGGCCGAGCTGGTCGAAGAACGTGGTCGAGCCACCGCCGCGCACCCGTCGCCCCACGTCGACCGCCCGCCGGGCCTGCGCGTACGCCGCCGGCAGCTCGGCGAGCCCGGGGGCAGGGCGGCTGACCCCCGCCGAGAACGGCCGCCGGCCGCCACCCTTGTCGCCGGCGACCGCGGCGACCACGCGGCGCACGACGTCCTCGCCCGGCAGCAGGTCGCTCGTCGCACCTGCGTCGAGCGGCACCAGCACCACGACCTCGTGGGACAGGTCCACGACGGGGATGCGGGCGTCGACACCGCGCAGCACCTGCCGCCAGGCGGCGGCGAAGCGCTCCTGCCAGCGGCGCCACTCCACCCGGTCGGCCACGGCGTCGGGACCGGGAGCGGGGTCGATCTCGGCCACCAGCACCACGGTCGGCCCCTCGAGCCGCCAGCCCAGCGAGGCCGCGTGGTCGGCCACGAACCCGTCGTCGCCGGCGCGGCCGAGGAAGACGTCGCGCAGGAAGTCGCCGGCGTACTTGTGCTCGACCTCGGCGACCGCGTCCTGCCGCGTGAGCACCAGCGCCGTCAGGTCGGCCGCCCGCTCGAGCAGCGCCAGGTCGTCGTCGCCGACCGGGCCCTGCGCACGCACCGCGACCAGCCGGGCCAGGTCGTGCTCGCCCGCGACGACCCGCACCCCGCGCGCCTCACCGGCGCCGACCCGGGTCGCCGGGCCCGCACGACCCTCCAGCCGCTCCACGCGCACCCGCCCGCTGGTCGTCAGCAGGTCGACCTCGGCCAGCGACGCGCGCAGCGCAGCGGGCAGCGCGGCGGCCCGCTCCCGACCGTCGGTCGAGGTGATCAGCACACCCACCTCGAGCACCCGCGCGACCTCGCCCGCGACCGCGTCGAGGTCGCCGCCCTCGAGCACCAGCCGCGTCAGCCCGCGGTGCAGCGTGTCGATGCGCGCCAGCGCACCGGTCGAGACGTCCGGCTCCATGCAGTCTCCCGCCACTTGGCACAATCTGAGGCCAGCCGTGCGCATCGTTGGCACAACCTCACATGGGAGGCACCGTAGCCCGACCACTAGCGTCGATGAGCGTGAGCCCCCGCCACACCGTCCCTGTGAGCGCGGCGCCGCGCGTGCTCGACCGGGTGCGCGCCTCCCCCGACACCCCGCCCGGCGACGGGCTGCGACTGCTGCACCGCGCCCGCCTGGCGGCGTACGTCGACCTCGACGGCTGGGCGCTCGGGCTCGTCGACCCCGCGGCGTCGCGGCCGCCGAACGCGCTGGTGCTCGGCCCCGGTGTGCTCGCCGGCCTCACCCTCGGCGACGTGCGGGTGCGCGCGGGCCGACTGCTGCTCGACGGCCGACCGGTCGCCGTCGGTCGCCTGCACGACCCCACCGTGCCCAGCCTCGGCGGTGGCGGCCCCGAGCCGGACCCGCCCGACGTGGCCGCCCTCGTCGGCCGCGGTGCCGGGCTGACCCCCGAGGGCGACGACCTGCTGTGCGGCTGGCTGGCCGCGCACCGGGCCACCGGCACGCCGACCCCGCGCACCGACGCCCTCGTGCGCGCCCACCTGCACCGCACCACCCTGCTCTCCGCGACGCTGCTCGAGGCCGCCCTGCTCGGCGAGACGCTGCCCGAGCTGGGCGCCTGGCTGGCCTCCCGGGGCGGGCCCCACGAGCCGGCGCGGGCCGCGGCCCTCACCGCGGTCGGCCACACCTCCGGTGCCGCGCTCCTGCGCGGTGCCCGCTGCGCGCTCGGGCGGCGGCCCCTCTGCGTCCCCCACCTCCCAGGAGCCGCCGCGTGAGCCACCTCGTCCAGCACGTCGAGGTGCGCAGCGCCTACGCCGACTCCGTCGCCCTGCTGCAGGTCAGCCGCACGGTGGCCGCGCTGCCGGGGGTCACCGCAGCCCAGGTCGCGATGGCCACCCCGCTCAACCTCGAGGTGCTCACCGAGATGGGCTTCGAGCTGCCCCACGCCGGGCCCAACGACATGGTCGTCGCGCTGCGCCTCGCCGACCCCGACCCGGCGACGCTGACGACGGCGGTGGCCGGGGTCGACGCCGCGCTCCTCGCGCTGCGCACCACGCGGCCGGCCGCCGCCGGTCAGGCCGCACCCCCGCGCACCACCGCCACGGCCCTGCGCGAGGCGCACCCCGGCGACCCCGTGCTCGTCTCGGTGCCGGGCGCGTCAGCCGTCGTCGAGGCCGCCGACGCGATCGCCGCCGGGCACGACGTGATGATCTTCAGCGACAACGTGCCGCTCGAGCACGAGGTCGCCCTCAAGCGGGCCGCGGCCGAGCGGGGCCTGCTGGTGATGGGCCCCGACTGCGGCACCGCCCTGCTCGACGGGGTCGGCCTCGGCTTCGCCAACGTCACCCGGCCGGGCCGGGTCGGCATCGTGGCCGCCTCGGGCACCGGCTGCCAACAGCTGCTCGCCCTCCTCGACCACGCCGGCGTCGGCGTCTCGTGGGCGCTCGGCGTCGGTGGCCGCGACCTCGGGTCGGCGGTGGGCGGGCTGGCCACCCGCGAGGCGCTGCGCCGCCTCGACGCCGACCCCCGCGTCGACCGCGTGGTGCTGGTCTCGAAGCCGCCCGACGACGACGTCGCGAGCGCCCTGGCGTCGTACGTCGACACGTTGGGCACCCCGGTCACCACGGCGCTGCTGGGGCCCGGGCGCCCCGACCTGACCGCCGTCGCCGAGCAGGTGCTGGCCGACCTCGGGGTGGCGGCGCCCACGTGGCCGGTCGCGGGGCAGGTGCTGCGCGAGACCCGGGGCGAGCTGCTGCGCGGGCTCTTCGTCGGCGGCACCCTGGCCCAGGAGGCGCAGCTGCTGGCCCGCGCGGCCGGGGCGCCCCACGAGGTGGTCGACTACGGCGACGACGCGCTGACCCAGGGCCGGGCGCACCCGATGATCGACCCGGCCCTTCGCCTGGAGCAGCTCGCGCACGCGCTCGACCACCCGCGCACCGGCGTGGTGCTCCTCGACGTGGTGCTGGGCCACGGCGCCGAGCCCGACCCCGCCTCCGCCCTGGTGCGCGTGCTGGCCGGCGCCGCCCGGCCGGTCGTGGTGACCCTGGTCGGCACCCTGGCCGACCCGCAGGACCTCCTGGCACAGCGGGCCGCGCTCGCCGAGGTCGCCGAGGTGCACCTGTCCAACGCCGGCGCCACACGACGTGCGCTGTCGCTGCTCACCGGAGGAGCACGATGAGGGTCGTCACCGTCGGCGTCGGCCTGCTCGGCGACGCCATCGAGGCCCAGGCCGTCGGGGTGCACCGGGTCGACTGGCGGCCCCCGATGCCCGGTACCGAGACCGACCTGGCCACGCTGGCGCTCGATCCGCTGCGCGCCCAGGCCGACGCCCGCGCCGTGCAGGCCGTCATCGACACCACCGCGGTGCTGGTCGACGTGCTGCCGGCCGCCGAGGCGCTCGGGCTCGAGCGCGGCCGGTTCCTGCACGCCGGGCCGCCGCTGACCTGGGAGCGGGCCTCCGGGCCGATGCGCGGGGCGCTGATGGGCGCGGCCGTGCTCGAGGGGCTGGTCGAGCACCCCGACGACGCCCCCGCGCTCTTCGAGTCGGGCGCGGCGACGATGGAGCCCTGCCACCACCACGACGCCGTCGGACCGATGGCCGGCGTGGTCGCCCCGAGCATGTGGATGTTCGTGCTCGAGGACCCCGCGACCGGCCGGCGCACCCACTGCACCCTCAACGAGGGCCTCGGCAAGGTGCTGCGCTACGGCGCCTACTCCCCCGAGGTGCTGGCCCGGCTGCGCTGGATGGGTGACGTGCTGGGCCCGCTGCTGCAGGGCGCGGTGCGCGCGGTGCGCGACGAGCAGGGCCCGGTCGACGTCACCGGGGTGCTGACCCAGATGCTGCAGATGGGCGACGAGGCGCACAACCGCAACCGCGCCGGCACCCTGATGCTGCTGCGCGACCTGGCCCCGGCGCTGGTCGCCGGCGTCGAGCGCGGCAGCAGCGCCGTCGACGTCGCCGACGTGCTGCGCTTCGTCGGCGGCAACGACCACTTCTTCCTCAACCTGGCCATGCCCGCCTGCAAGCTGGCCCTCGACGCCGCCCGCGGCACCCAGGGGTCGGCCATGGTCGTGGCGATGGCGCGCAACGGCACCGACTTCGGCATCCAGGTCGCCGGCACCGGCGACGAGTGGTTCACCGGCCCGGCCCAGGTCGCCGACGGGCTCTTCCTCGGCGACTACGGCCCCGACGACGCCAACCCCGACATCGGCGACTCGGCCATCACCGAGACCGCCGGCATCGGCGGCTTCGCGATGGCCACCGCCCCCGCGATCGTGCGCCTGGTGGGTGGCAGCGTGCCCGACGCCCTGGCCACCACCCGCCGGATGCACGAGATCACCCTGGCCGAGCACACCCGCTGGGCGGTGCCGGTGCTCGACTTCCAGGGCACCCCGACCGGCATCGACGTCACCCGGGTCTGCCGCACCGGGGTGCTGCCGCAGATCAACACCGGCATGGCCGGCCGGGTCGCCGGCACCGGCCAGGTCGGGGCCGGCCTGGTCACCCCGCCCGCCGAGGTCTTCCCGGCCGCGCTGGCCCGGCTGGCCGAGCTCAGCCGCGCGCGGGAGGGCCGGGGCTGAAGAACGCCACCGCCAGGTCGACCCGCCCGGAGGGCCGCAGCGGCGTGCCCTCCTCCAGGTAGGCCTGGAGCGCCTCGCCGTCGTGGCTGGGCGGCAGCGAGCCGTCGGCGCGCACCACCCGCCACCAGGCCACCGCCGCGCCGTGGCCGGCCATCACGTTGCCGACCCGGCGGGGGCCGTAGCGGCCCACGGCCTCGGCGATCGCGCCGTACGTCGTCACCCGCCCCGGCGGCACCTGCTCGACGCACGTCAGCACGTCCTCGACGTAGTCCTCCGGGTGCCGCACAGCGAGGAACCTACCGGTCGCCACCGGCGCGCTCAGCCCAGCGGCAGGGGGGAGAACGGCTCGGTGCCCCGGGCCAGGCGCAACCCCTTGATGCCGGAGTGGCGCCGGGCGAAGTCGAGCTCGGCGGCAAGGTCGCCGACGCCGTTGCTCAGCGGCAGCGGCGCCAGCGCCACGGTCGACAGGGTGCCGAAGGCCGCGCCGTCGGCGTCGAGCAGCCCCGAGCCCGAGTCGCCGGGCACTCCCGGGGTCAGGGTGTAGACGTCCCAGCTCCAGTCGCC
Source organism: Nocardioides sp. 31GB23 (assembly GCF_040012395.1). Lineage (NCBI taxonomy): Bacteria > Bacillati > Actinomycetota > Actinomycetes > Propionibacteriales > Nocardioidaceae > Nocardioides > Nocardioides sp. 31GB23. The sequence goes on from NZ_JBDYKJ010000069.1 coordinate 5,607, forward strand.
GAAGGCGCCCAGGGAGACCCCCGCCTTCGGGGAGAGCAGCGTCGTGGGCCGCAGGCTCGACTGGCCGTAGCTGTAGACCTGCGACCCGGCCGGCGCCCCGTCGGTCGAGACCCCGGTGGGACCACCGAAGAACGGCACGCTGGGGTTGACCGAGCGGGCGAAGCGCTGCTGCAGGCGCACCAGCGCGAAGTCGTTGTAGTCGCACGTGTCCGCGTCGGTGGTGCCCAGGCGCTGCATGGTCTCCCACGACGAGTAGACCAGCCGTCCGCGGCCCACCGTGGTGCCCCCGGAGGCGAGGTTGCCGCCCTGCGCGAAGCGGACCTTCGTGCCGCGCGGCAGGGTCGCGGTGTCGCAGCCGCTGGTGTCGGTCGCCTCGCCCAGGCCGGCGCAGTGCGCGGCGTAGCCGACGTACACGCGCCCGCGCCGGTCGGTGTAGACGAAGTTGGCGGTGCACTGCGAGCCGTCGGTGTACATCTGCACGCCCGGCGTGATGGTGGCCTCGTCGGCCGGCGCCCAGGAGGCGAAGCGGCGAGCGGTCGCCGCGGCGGCGCCCGCGGGCAGCAGCAGCCCGAGGAGGACGGGCAGGAGGGCCAGGACGACGGCGGCGGGAGCCGTCACGGGTCGGGTGCGCATGCTCCCTCAACGAGCGATGCCCCCGCTCGGCTACGCGAGCGGGGGCATCGGACGAGATGTGTCAGAGCAGCGGCGAGAAGGGCTCGGTGCCCAGGGCCAGCTCGAGGCCCGCGATGCCGGAGTGCTGCTGGGCGAAGGCCAGCTCGCGGGACAGGTCGCCGATGTTGTTCGACAGCGGCAGCGGCGCCAGGCCCAGCGTCGACAGGGTGCCGATCGCCTCGCCGTCCTCGCTGACGAACGCCGAGCCGGAGTCACCGGGCACGCCCGGCGTCACGGTGTAGAGCGGGTGGCTCCAGCCCTCGTCGGCGGCGCTGTCGCCCAGGCTGATGCCGGTCTTGGGCGAGAGCGGCTCGAGGCCGGCGCGCAGGCTGGAGTTGCCGTAGCTGTAGACCCGGTCGCCGGCGGCGGTGCCGTCGGTGTCGATGCCGGTCGGGCCGCCCCAGAACGGGATGCTCGGGTTCACCTTGGCCACGTCGGCCGCGTCGACCTTGACCAGGGCGAAGTCGTTGTAGGCGCAGGCGTTCTCGTCGGTGGTGCCGATGTCGCGCATGGTGCGCCACGAGGAGTAGGCGAGCTCGCCGCTGCCGAGCTCGCTCCCCGAGCTGAGGAGGCTGCCGCCCTTGCGGAAGGTGACCTCGGTGCCCAGCGGCACCGAGTCGTTGAGGCAGCCGTCGGTGTCGGTGGCCTCGCCCAGCCCGGCGCAGTGCGCCGCGTAGCCGAGGTAGACGTTGCTGGCCGCGTCGGTGAAGACGAAGTTCGACGTGCACTGCGCGCCGTCGGTGTACATCTGCGTGCCCGGCGTGATCGTCGCCTGGTCGGCCGGCGCCCAGGTGGGGGCGGCCACGGCGGGGGCCGAGGTGGCGGCCCCGGCCGCGAGGCCGGTGGCGGCGAGCGCGGCGAGGGCGCCCGTGGCGCGGCGCAGGGTGACGCGGCTGTGGCTGGCTGTCTTCATCGGGACGAGGTCCTCCTGGTCGTGGCCGGCGACCTCCCGAGATGGAGGTCACATCACCCGGCTCAACGACCCCGGGGGGACATGGTTACGCCCGGGTAGCCCGAAGGGACTACCCGGGCGTGGCCCGGACGGGTCAGACGACCCGCACGCCTGCTGTCAGTACGACGGCTGGCTGGGGTCGACCTGGTTGACCCAGGCCACCACGCCGCCGCCGACGTGCACGCTGTCGTCGAAGCCGGCGCCCTTGAGCACCGCGAGCGCCTCGGCCGAGCGCACCCCCGACTTGCAGTGCAGGACGACCTGCTTGTCGGAGGGCAGCTGGCCCAGGGCGTTGCCGTTGAGGAACTCGCCCTTGGGGATCAGCACCGAGCCGGGGATCTTGTTGATCTCGTACTCGTTGGGCTCGCGCACGTCGACCAGCACGAAGTCGCGCTCACCGGCCTCGCGCTCGCCCAGCATCTTCTCCAGCTGGTTCACCGAGATCGTCGAGCCCGCAGCCGCGTCGGCGGCGTCCTCGGAGATCGCGCCGCAGAAGGCCTCGTAGTCGATGAGCTCGGTGACGTCGGCGTCGGGGCCGCACAGGCGGCACGCCGGGTCCTTGCGGACCTTGAGCTTGCGCCACTCCAGCTCGAGGGCGTCGTAGATGACGAGCTTGCCGATGGCAGGCTCGCCCGCGCCGGTCAGCAGCTTGATGGCCTCGTTGACCTGGATCGAGCCGATCGAGGCGCACAGCACGCCCAGCACGCCGCCCTCGGCGCAGCTGGGGACCATGCCCGGCGGCGGGGGCTCGGGGTAGAGGCAGCGGTAGCACGGGGCGTCCTCGGCCATCGACGGCGCGAAGACCGAGGCCTGGCCGTCGAAGCGGTAGATCGAGCCCCACACGTAGGGGATCCCGAGGAAGTACGCCGCGTCGTTGACCATGTATCGGGTCGCGAAGTTGTCGGTGCCGTCGACGATCAGGTCGTAGCCGCGGAAGACGTCCATCACGTTGTCGTTGTCGAGGCGCTCCTCGTGCAGCACCACCTCGACGTAGGGGTTGGCCTCGGCGATCGACTCCTTGGCCGAGACCGCCTTGGACTTCCCGATGTCGGACTGGGTGTGGATGATCTGGCGCTGCAGGTTGGACTCGTCGACCTCGTCGAACTCGGCGATGCCGAGCGTGCCGACGCCGGCCGCGGCCAGGTAGAGCAGCGCGGGGCTGCCGAGACCGCCGGCGCCGATCACGAGCACCTTGGCGTTCTTCAGGCGCTTCTGACCAGTCATCCCGACGTCGGGGATGATCAGGTGCCGGCTGTAGCGGCGTACCTCGTCGACGGTCAGCTCGGCTGCCGGCTCCACGAGTGCTGGGTAGGTCACTGCTGGGCTCCTCGGTCTGTTCGCGGGGGTCTGGTGGACGCAACAGCCTGCCGGTGCGTCCTGTTCCCTCGGCGTGCTCCATGGTCGCCGCCGGCCCGGGCGCCGATCGACGCCGTCCCGTCATCCGGACCACCGCTACCGCGGGGTAGGCTCGCGCCCCGAGCAAAGGACGACCGTGACCGCACCTTCGAGGAGGGCAGCAGTGCCAGCTGGCCAGCACGACGCCGAGGCCGCCTCCGCCGCGCCCGCCCGGCAGCGCGGGGCCCGCCTGCCGCGCCGCGAGCGCCGCGCCCAGCTGCTCGAGTCGGCGCTCGGGGTCTTCGTGGCCTCGGGCTACCACGCCGCGGCGATGGACGACATCGCCGAGCGCGCGGGCGTCTCGAAGCCGGTGCTCTACCAGCACTTCCCCGGCAAGATGGACCTCTACCTGGCGCTGCTCGACATCGCCTGCGACCAGGTCATCGACAACTGCCGCGCGGCGCTGGCCTCCACCCCCGACAACAAGCAGCGCGTGGCCGCGACCATCGACGCCTTCTACGACTACGTCGCCGACGACAACGGCGCCTTCCGGCTGGTCTTCGAGTCCGACCTGACCAACGAGGCCGCGGTGCGCCAGCTGGTCGACCGTGTCACCACGGAGTGTGCGGCGATGATCGCCGAGGTGATCCGCGACGACACCGGGCTGCCCGACGAGTCCTCGCGCCTGCTCGCGGTCTCGCTGGTGGGAATGGCACAGGTCAGCGCGCGGTTCTGGCTCAACGACACCGCGGGCATCGACCGCGCCGACGCCACCGCGCTGATCGCCGGCCTGGCCTGGCGGGGCATCCGTGGCTACCCCAAGGCCGACGAGCACTGAGACCGAGCTCTGAGACGAGCACTGAACCGTCGGCACCCAGCACGTTCCAGCAGCACCCAACAGGAGGAGGACCCGTGGAGGTCAGGATCGGCATCCAGCAGGCCCAGCGCGAGCTGAGCGTCGAGACCGACGAGACGGCCGAGCAGGTGCAGCAGCAGGTCGCCACCGCCGTCGAGTCCGGTGGCGTCGTGACCCTGACCGACACCAAGGGCCGCACCGTGCTGGTGCCGGCCGCCAAGCTCGCCTACGTCGAGATCGGCACCGCGAGCGTCGGGACGGTCGGCTTCCGCAGCTGACCCGGCACCACCCCGCACCACCCGGTACGACGGGCGGGTCCGGGCTCAGGCGTCGAGGCCGAGCTCGGACATCCGCTCGGTGTGGCGCTCGGTGAGCCGGGTGAACATCCGGCCCAGCGCGGCCAGGTCGAGCCCGGGGCGGTCCACGCCCCCGGCCAGCAGCGCCGAGAGCGCCTCGCGCTCGGCGGCCACCCGCTGGGCCTGGATCAGCGCCTCGCCCATCAGCCGCCGGCCCCACAGCGCCAGCCGGCCGCCCAGCCGGTGGTCGCGCGCGATCCCGGCGCGCACCCGGTCGACCACGAACGCCGCGTGCGGGCCCTCCTCGAGCGAGGACAGCACCAGCTCGCGGGTGCCGGCGTCGAGGTAGGCGGCGATCTCGCGGTAGAAGTCGTCGGCCAGCCCGTCCCCGACGTAGGCCTTGATCAGGCCCTCGTACCAGTCGGAGGGCGCGGTGTGCTCGTGGAAGAGGTCGAGCGCGCTGCGGAAGGGCGCCATCGCCTCGAACGGGTCGCCGTCGAGCTCGCGGATGCGTCGGTGCAGCCGGTCGACCCGGGCCACCTCGCTGGCCGCCATCTGCGCGATGGCCAGCCGGTCCTCGAGCGTGGGGGCCAGCTTGGCGTCCTCGGCCAGCCGCTCGAAGGCCGACATCTCGCCGTAGGCCAGCACGCCGAGCAGGTCGACGACCGCCTCGCGGTAGGCGGGATCGGCGAGCGCCAGCTCCGCCTCGCGCGCCCGGGAGACGGGCGTGTCGCCGGCCTGGGATTCAGTCATGCGCGCACCCTACCGATACCCTGGGCCCATCGAGCGCTGTGCCGGTGCCGCCACGAGCGGGCACCCGGGCACGGCGCCGAGGCGGGAAACCACCCGCCAGCATGTGCGCGGCAGACGCGCCAGCGAGCTTTCCGAGTCCGCCGGGTCCGCCGCTCCGAGCCACCCGGCCCACCGCGGCTGACGACGAAAGCAGACATACCGACGTGACCACCTTCCGTGACCTGGGGGTCCTCCCCAAGATCTGCGACGCGCTCGAGCGCGCCGGCATCACCACCCCCTTCGCCATCCAGGAGATGACCCTCTCGGTCGCCCTGATGGGCACCGACCTGATCGGCCAGGCCCGCACGGGCACCGGCAAGACCCTGGCCTTCGGCATCCCGGTGCTGCAGCGCAGCACCACCGTCGACGACCCGGCGTACGCCGACCTGCCGCAGGGCAAGCCGCAGGCCCTCATCGTCGCCCCCACCCGCGAGCTGGCGCTGCAGGTCTCCAACGACCTCGCGCTGGCCAGCAAGGACCTGGGCCTGCGCGTCCTGACCGTCTACGGCGGCGTGGGCTACGAGCCCCAGCTCGAGGCCCTCGAGCGCGGCGTCGACGTGGTCGTGGGCACCCCCGGCCGGCTCATCGACCTGGCGCACCGCAAGGTCCTCGACCTGAGCCACGTGCACGCGCTGGTGCTCGACGAGGCCGACGAGATGCTCGACCTGGGCTTCCTGCCCGACGTCGAGCGGCTGCTCAAGATGACCCCCGAGACCCGCCAGACGATGCTGTTCTCGGCCACGATGCCCTCCGCGATCGTCGCGCTGGCGCGCACCCACATGCGCCACCCGATGAACATCCGCGCGGAGTCGTCGTACGAGAACGCGACCGTGCCGGCCACCGCGCAGTTCATCTACCAGGCCCACGACCTCGACAAGCCCGAGATCATCGGGCGCATCCTGCAGGCCCCCGACGCCGAGAAGATCATCGTCTTCACCCGCACCAAGCGCCAGAGCCAGCGGGTGGCCGACGACCTCTCCGAGCGCGGCTTCGCCGCCAGCCCGCTGCACGGCGACATGGCGCAGGTCGCGCGCGAGAAGGCGCTGACGAAGTTCCGCGAGGACAAGATCCGGGTGCTGGTGGCCACCGACGTCGCCGCGCGCGGCATCGACGTGCGCGGCGTCTCGCACGTCATCAACTACACCTGCCCCGAGGACGACAAGACCTACGTGCACCGCATCGGGCGCACCGGTCGCGCCGGCGCCTCGGGCATTGCGATCACCTTCGTGGACTGGGCCGACCTGCACCGCTGGAAGATGATCAACAAGACCCTCGACCTGCCCTTCGACGAGCCGCAGGAGACCTACTCGACCTCCCCGCACCTGGCCACCGACCAGGGCATTCCCGAGGGCACCAAGGGCCGCGTCGTGCCCGAGGCGCCCCGCGAGCCCCGCGCCCCCCGCGAGGGCGGTCGCGGCGGTCGTGACGGCGGCCGCGACGGTGGTCGTGAGGGCGGCGGGCAGCGTGCGCCGCGCAACCGCGAGCGCACCCGCAGCCGCAGCCGCGGCGGCGAGGTCGTCGCCGAGGTGAGCACCAACGAGTCCGGCGAGAAGGTCGAGAAGCCCGTCGAGGGCGCCGGCTCGGGCAGCCGCAACCGCCGCCGCCGCCGCTCCCGCGGTGGCCAGGGTGGTCAGGGCGGCCAGGGCGGCCAGAGCGCCGCTCCCGCGCCCCAGGCCTGAGCCGACCCGGCCCGGATCTCCCGCTGACCCGGCCCGAACTTCCTCCTGTGGGGGAAGTTCGGGCCGGGTCAGTGCGTTATCTGGGCCGGGTCAGCGCTGGGAGCGGGCGACCAGGTTGGCGGCCGCCTCGCGGTAGGCCTTCGCGCCCTTGCTGGTGCGGCTGGTGGCCAGGATCGAGCGGCCCGCGGCCGGCGCCTCGGCGAACTTGATGGTCTTGGGGATCGGCGGCTCGAGGACCTCGAGGTCGTAGGTCTGCGAGATCGTGTCGAGCACGGTGCGCGCGTGGTTGGTGCGGCCGTCGTAGAGCGTCGGCAGCACTCCCCACACCTCGAGGCCGCGGTTGGTGAAGCGGCGTACGTCGTGCACGGTGTCGAGCAGCTGGCCCACCCCGCGGTGCGAGAGCGTCTCGCACTGCAGCGGCACCAGCACGCCGTCGGCGGCGGTCAGCGCGGCGACGGTCAGCACGCCCAGCGAGGGCGGGCAGTCGAGCAGCACCCAGTCGTAGGCGCCGTCGAGGTCCTCCACGACTCCCTTGACCACGTGCTCGCGCCCGGTGCGGGTCAGCAAGTCGGCCTCGGCGCGCGCCAGCTCGATGGTGGCCGGCAGCAGGTCGACGCCGTCCTCGGTCTCGATGATCACCTCGGTGGCGTCGAGACCGCGGGTCAGCACGTGGTGCACCGAGGTCTCGAGGTCCTCGGGGTCGATGCCCAGCGAGAAGGTCAGGCAGGCCTGCGGGTCGAGGTCGACCAGCAGGACGCGGTGGCCCAGCTCGGCGAGCGCGGCGCCCAGGGAGGCCACGGACGTCGTCTTGGCGACGCCGCCCTTCTGGTTGGCGACGGCGAGTGTGGTGGTCATCGGGCCACATCATGCCCGATCCGGGCCTGCCGATGGCGCGAGCCACCTGTTCTACTGCTCCCATGCCCCGCGCCCTGGTCACCGGCCCCACCGCCGGCATCGGTCACAGCTTCGCCGTCCAGCTCGCGGGGAGCGGCCACGACCTGGTGCTGGTGGCCCGCGACGAGCAGCGCCTCGAGCAGGTCGCCGGCGACCTGCGCGGCCGCTTCGGCGTCGACGTCGAGGTGCTCGTCGCCGACCTCGCCGACCGCGACCAGCTCGCCCGGATCGAGCAGCGCCTGGGCGACCGGTCCGCGCCGGTCGACCTGCTGGTCAACAACGCCGGCTTCGGCCTCAAGGGCCGGTTCCTCGACAACGACGTGGCCGCCGAGACCGCCATGCTCGACGTGCTGGTGACCGCGGTGATGCGCCTGATGCACGCCGCGCTGGGCCCGATGGTCGAGCGCGGGCACGGCCGGGTGCTCAACGTCTCGAGCGTGGCCTCGTTCCTGCCGCGCGGCTCCTACTCCGCGGCCAAGGCCTACGTCAACAAGCTGGGCGAGTGGGCCGCGGCCGAGTACGCGCCCCACGGCGTCACCGTGACCACCCTGTGCCCCGGCTTCGTGCGCACCGAGTTCCACGAGCGGATGCAGGTCGCGCAGGACTCCGCGCCCGACTTCCTCTGGCTCGACGCCGACGACCTGGTGCGCACCGCGCTGGCCGACCTCGAGCGGGGCAAGGTCTACTCCGTGCCCAGCGCCCGCTACAAGCTGATCACCGGCGCCGCGCGCGTGGTGCCCCGAGGCGTCCTGCAGCGCTTCCAGTCGCTGGGCCGCAAGTAGGGCTCAGACCACCTCGGGCGTACGCCGCCCCGAGGCGAGCGCCGCCGCGGCCGCCAGGTCGAGCAGCCGCTCGAGCTCCTCGGGCGCCGTCGTGTGGCAGCCCAGCTCGTGGTCGACCTTGCCCAGGCCGTGGTGGTCGCTGGAGCCGGTGACCACCAGGTCGAGCTCGCGCGCGATGGCGCGCAGCCGCGCACGAGCGCGCGGCGAGTGGTCCTGGTGGTCGACCTCGATGCCGGCCAGCCCGAGGTCGGCCAGCTCGGCGAACGCCTCGGCGTCGGGGCTCTCGTCGCTGCGCCGCCCCCACGCGTGGGCCACCACCGCGACCCCGCCGGCCTCGCCCACCAGGCGGATCGTGCGCCGCAGCGGGGCGGCGTACCTGTCGACGTGCCCGGGCCGCCCGGGGCTGAGCCACCGCTCGAAGGCCTCGCCCCGGTCGGCGACCACCCCGGCTGCGACCATCGCGTCGGCGACGTGCGGACGGCCGCTGGCAGCGCTGTGGCCCGAGACCCGGGCCACGTCGTCCTCGGTGAGGTCGACACCGGCCGCGCGCAGCGCCGCCAGCATGCCCGGCACCCGCGAGCGCCGGCCCTCGCGCACGCGCTCGAGCTCGGCGGCCAGCGGCGGGTACGTCGGGTCGGGCAGGTAGGCGAGCAGGTGCACGCCGCGCCCCTCGTGGCGGGTGCTGACCTCCATGCCCCGCACCAGCCGGAGCCCGGTCGCGTCGGCGGCCCGCGCCGCCTCGGCCCAGCCCTCCGCGCTGTCGTGGTCGGTCAGGGCCAGCACGTCGAGACCCGCCGCGACCGCGGCGTGCACGAGCTCGGTGGGCGACTGGGTGCCGTCGCTGGCCCGCGAGTGGGTGTGGAGGTCGATGCGCACCCCGCCAGCGTAGGTCCGGCTAGGTCCAGCCCGGGGCCGGCCCGTCGAAGGGCAGCTCGACCACCGCCGGCCCCACCGCCGAGACGTCGCGCAGGATCCAGTCGTCGCGCAGCAGCAGCACCGCCGAGGCCGGGCGCACCACCAGCCACAGCCAACGGCCCTGCGCCTCGCCCGCGAGCACCGAGCGGTCCCACTCCCCCGGGCTGGCGCTGGTGGACACCGTCCACAGCGGCACCTGCTGGCGCTCCAGGCGCACCCGCACGTCGGCGGGTCCGTGACCGGCCTCCGGGCCGGGGTCGGCGCGCGCGGTGCCGGCCACCCGGGCGGCGAAGCCGGTGCCGGGCTCCTCGGCGACCACGTGCACGTCGACCGGCCCGTCGAGGCGGCTGGGGCCGCTGACGCAGGTCATCGTGGCGACGGCGGCCTCCCCCTCCCCGACCGCGGCGAAGTCGGTGACCGCCCAGCCGGGGCTCAGCGGCCAGGGCAGGAACGTCGGGAAGTGCCCGGCCCGGCGCAGGTGCTCGGCGAACCCGTCGTACGACGCCTCCTCGGCGTGCCACAGCGGGGGCACCGGCCCGTGCTCGGGGCACGACCACAGCGACGAGCCGTCGCCGGGCGGGGCGACCGGCGCGGGACATCGGGGGCAGGCGGCGCTCGGCACGGTGACAACGGTCCTCAGCGGCCCGCTGCTCGTCAAGACCCGGCTCGGGCGCAGGTGGTCCAGAGGTCGTGGTGGTGGGGCGTCCCGCATGGGACCCTGTGGACCAATCGGCGCCGGCGCCCCCCGATCCGGCCGGGTCGAGGAGGGCCATCATGACCGACGACGCGGTCGACGCACTGCTGGAGGCGCTGACCGGGGCCCCCAGCCTCGAGGCCGCGTGTGCGGGTCTGCTCACCACCGCCCGCGGCATGCTCGGTGCCGAGGTCGCGGGCCTGGTCGCCTGGGACGCGCGGGGCCGCCTGGAGCACCTGGCCAGCACCGACGCGGCGATCACATCGCGGCTCTGCGACGTGCCCGGTGGTCCGATCTGCCCGCCGATCCCGGAGGCCACCCACCCGGACGGGGTCCTGACCGTCGTCGACCTGCGCACCGAGGACCGCTGGCCCGACTGGGCCCGCGAGGTCGCGGGGGCGGGCTACCTCTCGGTGCAGCTGATCAGCCTGCCCAGCATGGTGCACCGGCCCCTGGCGCTCCACGCCTGGGCCGCACGACCGGGAGCCTTCGACGGGGACACCCACCCGCGCACCATCGACGTGGTGCGGTTGGCCGCACTCATGATCGCCCAGACCGAGCGGGTCGAGCACCTCGCCGAGGCGTTGCGCACCCGCAGCATGATCGCCCAGGCCCAGGGCATCGTCATGGAGCGCTTCTCGTTGGACTCCGAGCAGGCGATGGCCTACCTGCGCCGCGTCTCGCAGGGGCGGCAGGTGAAGATCCGTGACCTCGCCCAGCGGCTCGTCGGCGCCCGCGACAACAGCACGGAGCCGTCGGGACCCTGAGCGGGATTTCACGCTCGCGTGACGAATCTTTGCGCGTTCCATGACCAGATTGGGGTCCGGGACGAGGGGGACGGATGACGCGCGTGGCACGAACCGCAACGAGCAGGACGACGACCGCGATCGGGCCACGGACGCTCGGGGCCGTGCTGCCCCGCCCGTGCATCGTCCTGGTCCCCATCGCGGTGCTGGCGGTGGTCTGCGTCTCCGTGCTCGTGAACGGGGTGAGCCGCGACGCCGCCACCGCGTCGAGCTGGCTCGCGGCCGGCTGCCTGCTCGCCCTGCTGGTCGCCTGGGCACGCGCCCGGGCCGCCTGCCAGCAGGCGCGGCGCGAGCTCGACGAGGTGTGCGAGCGGGTCGACGAGACCGAGCGCCTGCTCGGCGAGGACGAGGACACGCTCCACGAGGCGCGCACCGCCCTGGCCGGACTGGTGCTCAGCGACCGGTTGCTGCAGGAGCACGACGAGCTGCTCGACGAGCAGACGCGGGCGCGACTGCTGCACCTGCGCGAGCGCGACCTCGACCGCATCCAGCACCTGCTCTCCGGAGGGCTGCGCCACGTCCCGCCGGCCGAGCCGGACGTGCTCGACGCCGACGAGGAGGGGGAGCAGCCGCCGGAGCACGGCGAGGCCGCCGGCCCCGCCGCGACGTACGACGACGTGCCGGTGGCGCCGCTGGTCGTCGACGCCCTCGTGGCCGCCCAGCTGCGGGGCGAGCCCGTCGACGAGCCGGCCCCGGACCTGCCGGACGCGATGGTGCTGGCCGAGCCCCACGACGTGGCCGAGATCCTCGACATCCTGCTGCGCAACGCCGCCAGGCACGCGCCGGGAGCCCGCGTGGAGGTCACGGTCGAGCAGGGCGAGGACCAGGTGTGGGTGCGGGTCAGCGACCAGGGACCCGGCGTGGCCGAGGGGCTGCGCTCGACCCTCTTCACCAGGGGTGCCCGCGGGCCCTCCTCCCCCGGCTCGGGGCTGGGCCTGGCGATGGCCAGGCGCCTGGCCGACCGCAACGGCGGCGGCCTCGAGCTCGAGGAGACCGGCCCCCGGGGCACCACCTTCGCCCTGCGGCTGCCCACGAGCGACCCGGACCAGCGCACCGACGACACCCACGACACCCATGAAGACCACGAGAACGTCACCACCACGGAGGACGACACCATGCCCACCACCCACCGGCTCGTAGCCGTCCCGCCATGCCACGCGCACTCGGCCTGACCCGCGTCGCGGTGGTCGAGGACCACCAGCTCTTCGCCGAGTCGCTCGAGGTCGCGCTGACCCTCGAGGGCCACGACGTGCACCGCATCGAGGTGCCCGAGGGCACCCCGCCGGCCGGCTGGCTGCTCACCGCACTGCTGCGGGTGCGCCCACGCGTCGTCCTGCTCGACCTCGACCTGGGCTCCGTAGGGCCCGGCACCCGGCTCATCGAGCCGCTGGTGCGCACCAAGGCCGCGGTCGTGGTCGTCACCGGCGAGACCCGCGAGGCGGTGTGGGGCGAGTGCCTGCGCCGCGGCGCCCGTGCCGTGCTCGAGAAGACCGCCTCGCTCAACACCATCCTGGCCACGATCAGGCTGATCGGCGACGGGCGGCCGGTGATGAGCCGCGAGGAGCGCGAGCGGCTGATGCTCGTCTACCACCAGGAGAAGCAGGAGCTCGCCGCCGTGCGGGCCCGCCTCGACCGCCTGACCCCGCGCGAGCGGGAGGTGCTGGGCTGCCTGATGCAGGGCACGACGGTGCGCGAGATCGCCAAGTCCTCGTTCGTCTCCGAGGCCACGGTGCGCACCCAGGTCAAGTCGATCCTGGCCAAGCTCGAGGTCTGCTCGCAGCTGGCCGCCGTGGGCATGGCCCACCGGGCGCAGAGCCACCTCGTCGCGCACTGAGACACCCCCCTCACCCGGGACCCCACCGGCGATACCGCATTCGCGGCATGCCAGGGACCTCACCGGCTCCTAGATTGGCCGCACGGGGCCGACACAGGTGCAAGGTGAGGGGGGTCCATGAGCGCCTACGCCGACCAGGGCCCGCGCGTCGCGCATCCCTCCGTGGAGCGCCTCTCGCGGCCGGTCCAGCGACGCACGAGGTGGTACTGGATGGCCGCCACCGACGCACTGGTGGCCACGGTCGCCGCCATCGTCTGGCTGCCGCCCGACCTGGTGCCCGGCCCCGCGCTGGCGGTGGCCTTCGCGGTGGCCTGGGTGGTGCTGCTGGGCCTGGCCCGCACCTACGACCCCGGGCCGGTGCCGCGGCGCGCCGACCTGCTGCGCATCTGCCTCTCGAGCATCCACCTGGTCGCCCTCGGCGCGCTGCTGAGCGGCATCACCGGGCTCCTCGTGCCCGCCGACCAGCTCGTGCGGGCGGCCGGGACGGCCTGCGTCGCCAGCGCCGGGCTGCGCCTGGCCTCGTCGCTGCGTCGCCCGCCGCGCACCCGGGTGGTCCTGGTCGGCCACCGCCGCCAGGTGCGCCGGCTCGTCGAGGAGCTGCACGAGAGCAACGAGGTCGAGGTGGTGGCACTGTGCCTCGCCGGCCCCAAGGGCTGCGCGGGGCTCGACCTGCCGGCCGCGTCGGGCTTCGCCTCGGTGTCCGACCTGGCCCGGGAGCACCGGGCCGACTGCGTCGTCGCACTGCCCTGCCGCCACCTCGACGCGGCGTCGCTGCGCCGCCTGGGCTGGCTGCTCGAGCGCGACCGCGTGGACCTGCTGATCGGCCCCGGCCTGCTCGACGTCGACTCCGGTCGCGCGGCGCTGCGCCGCACCGGCGGCCTGTCGCTGCTGCACGTGCGCCACGCCGACCTCACGGGCCCCCGCCGAGCCCTCAAGACGCTCTGGGAGCGCGCGGCCTGCGTGGTGGCCCTGGTGGTCCTCGCGCCGCTGCTGCTGGCCCTGCTGGCGCTGGTGCGCCTCGACTCCCCCGGGCCCGCGCTCTTCCGCCAGCAGCGGGTGGGCCGCGACGGCCGGATCTTCTCGATCCTCAAGCTGCGCACCATGCACGTCGACGCCGAGGCGCGCCTCGCCGACCTGCAGGAGCACAACGAGAGCGACGGCGCGATGTTCAAGATGCGCCACGACCCCCGGATCACCCGGGCCGGTCGCTGGCTGCGCCGGCTCTCGCTCGACGAGCTGCCCCAGCTGGTCAACGTGGTGCGCGGCGACATGGCCCTGGTCGGCCCCCGCCCGCCGCTGCCCGGCGAGGTCACGACGTACGACGAGGACGCGCTGCGCCGCCTGGCGGTGCGCCCGGGCATCACCGGGCTGTGGCAGGTCTCGGGCCGCTCCGATCTGCCCTGGTCGATGACGGTGCGTCTCGACTCGCGCTACGTCGACAACTGGAGCCTGCGCCTCGACGCGTGGATCCTGGCGCGCACGGTGCGCGCCGTGCTCAGCCACGACGGCGCCTACTGAGCCGGGAAGCCGGACAGCGGAGGGGTCGCTCGAGAGCGTTCGTCACCCTCCGGCTGCGGAGCACGACCCAGGTCCCGCCGGCCGCCTATGCGAAAAACTTTTCGATCAGCCTGTGGAAAACGTGGTTTGACCTGGCCTTTTGTCGGTGGACGCTGAGATACTGTACTCATGCCCACCACCGCCGCTCACCCCGTGAACCGGGTTGTCGCGCGGGTGCACTCGGCGTTGGACGAGGTCGCCGAGACGCCGCTGTGGGCGATGAGCCAGCCGGCAACGGCGGAGGCGTTGGCCGAGATCGCCCGGGCCGAGGCAAGGCTGGTCGAGCTGCGCTCGCGGACCTTGGCGCACGCCGAGACGGTGGCGGTGCCGGAGACGAATGCGTCGCCGTCGGTGGCGGTGTGGCACGCGAACGTCACCCGGTCGACGAAGCGGGAGTCGTTCCGGCAGGTGCGGTTGGCGGCCGGGTTGGATCGCTATGACGTGGTGCGCGAGGCGCTCGGGCGCGGTCACGTCGTCGCGGAGCAGGCGGCGGTGATCTGCACGGCACTGGACGACCTCCCCAACGACCTCGATGCGGCGGTGATGGAGCAGGCTGCCAAGGCGCCCGCGGCCGACTCCTGTGCCCCTTCCACCACCGACGCATCCACGACCCGGAGTACCAGGCCCGGATCGGACCCGACAACAAGGTCGACTTCCACCGCCGCACCTAGATTCCAGGTCTGCTCGACTCTCACCCTGGTCGCCACGACGCGCGTCGCCGGCGCTCCCTGCTGCCCGACCACCGGTGCGGAGGTGACGCCGGCTCGCGAGCTGCTGCTTGGGGCGGGAGAGGAAGGCGGTCATGGCCGCCTGGCCCCCGCGGAGCCGGACAGACAGCGGCGTCCGATCGTTCGGATGCGCTCAGTCGGAGGACACGGAGCCGTGCCTCGCACGGCGGGCGTCGTCGAGGGAGCAGGCGTACTCCATCCGCCAGCAGCCCACGCGGGGGTACCCTCCGCTGGGTCTCGCGCGTGCCAAGTGGCGGCGCGCGTCAGGCGCGCTCGGCCTGCTGGAGCCAGCGGTCGTACTGAGCGACCGCGGCGAGCTGCGAGCTCACCGCGAGCTTGCGCAGCACCGCCTTGACCTGGCTGCGCACGGTGCCCTCGCGCACGCCGGTCAGCTCCGCGACCTCGCGCACCGACAGGCCGTCGTGCAGGAGCGCCAGGACGGAGCGCTCGCGGGGGCTCAGGCTGAGCATCCGCTGCTGCACCTCCTCCTGCTCCTCGCGCAGGCGACGCCACTGCTGCTCCAGCTCCTCCCGGCCCGGCCACGCGACCGGGCGGCCCACCGAGAGGTCGTCGAGCATCCGCACGAGGTCGTCGAGGCCGACCGAGCTCGGCACCACCGAGCTGGCCCCGGCCTCGACCAGGTCGATCCACCGCGGGTCGCCGGGCTCCTCGACCAGCAGCAGCCAGGGCAGCGGCAGGTGCGGCAGCCGCATGACGCTCTCGCGCTGCTGGGCGCTGAGGAAGTCGCCGACGACCAGCGCGGCGCCCACGCGCCACCCGGCGAGCCGCTGGCGCGAGACGGGCTCCTGACCGGTCTCGGCGGCCGGCAGCGTGACCATCTCGAGGCCGCGGCTCTCGAGCGCGACGCGGATGGCGTCGCCGACGAGGTGTCGTCCGGAGACGAAGAGGACACGGGAGCCGGTGGTCGAGCGCACCGGGGACGTCGAGACCGGGTCGTTGCTCTCGTCGCTCTCCGGGCGGGCGGCCAGGTCCACGTGCCCACCCCCTCCCGGTCTGCTGTCGGGCCTCCCCGGCCCGTGGCGGCAGCCTAGGAACGCGGCCGGGGCCGACACGGCGGCCGGGGCGAAGATGCCTAATAGTGGTGAGCAGGCGCCGGGGACGCCTCGCGGGCCAGCAGACCGGCCCGCTCGAGGTCCTGCGCGGCCGCGTGCAGCGAGGCCACCGAGGCGCCCGAGAGGGCCGCGACCTCGACCAGCGACGTGGCCCCGTCCGAGGAGGCCAGCAGCCACAGCATCGCCATCACGGCGTCGGTGGCGTTCTTGCCGCCGGTGGTGGGGTAGAGCCCGCGCCGGCCCAGCTGCGGCTCGCCGTACGGGCTGAGGTTGCGGTAGGTCACGTCGGCCTGCAGCGACTCGACCACCTCCAGCACCGCGTCGTACGCCGCCGCCAGCTGGTCGTCGGTGACGAAGTCCAGGTCGTCGGCCGAGGTGTGGTACTCGGGGTACTCCCCGTGCGGGGTCCGGGAGACCCGGCCCACCGGGAGGTCGAAGCCCAGGGCGTTGAACTGCCGCTCGTCGTAGCCGTAGGGCGAGTAGTCGCGCACCTGGCCGTCGCGTGCGCCCACGACCAGCTCGGCCGCCCGGTCGACCGGACGGTCGCCGCGCCGGGTGCGCTTGTAGACCAGCGGCCCCGGGCCGCCGAGGCCGGTCAGCACCAGCCCGTGGCGCACCTGCGGCAGCAGCTCGGCGTTGCGGGCCAGCCAGGTGACCGAGCCGATGGTCCCGGGGGCCAGCAGCAGCCGCACCCCGAGCCGGAGGGGACGCCGCGCCAGCTCGCGGACCAGCTCGGTGGCCACGCTGAGCCCCGACAGGTTGTCGTTGGCCAGCGAGGGGTGGCACAGGTGGGCCCACAGCAGGATCTCGCCCTCCTCGCTGCCCGGCAGCACCACCTCGCCGTACGTCAGCGAGCCGGGAGCGACCGTGGTGTCGACGACGACCTCCAGCGGCCCCAGGCGCGCGGCCTCCTCGAGGCCGGCGAGGTCGCGGTGGGCCAGGCAGAAGCCCCAGGTGCGCTCGTAGTAGGTCGTGCGGTAGGGGATCCAGTCGGGCCGGTCGGGCATGGTGTGCAGGTGCGGACGCAGCTCCTCGAAGCTCATCGAGGCGCGCACCGGCACGCTGTAGCCCACCAGGTGCAGGGTGTGGCGGGCCAGGTCGACCAGGCGCCGCCCGGTCGCGTCGGCGATCCACGCGGCGCGGGCGTTCCACTCGTCGTTGACGACCCAGTCGTGCACCTGGGTGCCGGTGGGCACCTCGTGGCGTCGCAGCTCGACCCCCTCGGGCAGGTCCTGGGCGAGGACGTCGAGGGTCGCGCGCACCCCGTCACCCGTGATGCTGCGGCACAGGGGGTAGAGGCGCTGCATGCGCGCGCGCACCCGCCGCCTGCGACCGGCAGCCTCGTCGTCCTCCACGCGGCCACCCTCCCCCCGCCCCAGGCCTCCCGAGCCGTGACCGCCCCGGGTCTACCCACAACTGGGTACCGCTGCGCGGAGCGGCCCGTCCGTCCCCGCGGGGGCACTAGCGTCACCGGCCATGGACCCAGCCCACTGGAGGGACCGGGACGTCCTGGTCACCGGACACACCGGCTTCAAGGGCGCCTGGCTGAGCCGGCTGCTGCACCGCATGGGTGCGCGGGTGCACGGCTACGCCCTGGCGACCCCCGAGCACTTCCTGCACACGCGGGCCCGCTGCGCCGACGACCTCGTCGACGACCGGGTGGGCGACATCCGCGACCGCGACCGGCTCACCGCCGCCGTCGAGGCCTCGGGCGCCGACACGGTGCTGCACCTCGCGGCCCAGTCGGTGGTGCGCGAGTCCTACCGCGACCCGCGCGAGACGTTCTCGAGCAACGTCGACGGCACCCTGGCGGTCCTCGAGGCCGTGCTCGCGGTGCCGCGGGTGCGCAGCTGCGTGGTCGTGACCACCGACAAGGTCTACCGCAACAACGAGTGGCACTGGGGCTACCGGGAGAGCGAGCCGCTGGGCGGCGACGACCCCTACAGCGCCAGCAAGGCCTGCGCCGAGCTGCTGACCCACTCGATGGTCGCCTCGTTCCCGCGCGAGGGGCTCGGCGTGGCCACCGCCCGTGCCGGCAACGTGGTCGGCGGCGGCGACGCCACCCCCGACGCGCTGCTGCCCGAGCTGGTCGCACGCTTCGCGGCCGGGGAGCCGGCGCGGCTGCGCCGACCCGACGCCGTACGCCCCTGGCAGCACGTGCTCGAGCCGCTCAGCGGCTACCTGACCGTCGCCGAGCACCTGCCCGGGCGCGCCCACGACCGGGGGTGGAACTTCGGCCCGTCGAGCGCCGACACCCTCAGCGTCGCCGACGTCGCCGGCCTGATGGCGCGGCAGTGGGGCGAGGGCGCGCGCTGGGAGGCCACCGGCGACCCGGGCCCCCACGAGGCCGGCCTGCTGGCGCTCGACTCGACGCTGGCGCGCACCGAGCTCGGGTGGCACCCCGTGCTCAACGCCCCGGAGGCGGTCCGGATCACCGTCGACTGGGAGAAGTCGGTGCGCGCCGGCGAGCCACCGCGCGAGGCGGTCGACCGCCAGGTCGAGTGCTACCTCGAGCGGCACGCCGAGACCCGGCGCTCCTGAGGCGGCCGGCTCAGAGCCGGCGGGGGGCCGCCACCGGGCGCAGGGCCGGCGCCACCGGGCGCCCGACCAGCAGGCCCTCGACGCCGCCCTGCTCGAGCGCCCGGGCGTAGACCGGCAGCGCCTGGCGCACCGCGTGGGCGGTCAGGTCGAGGTCGTCGTCGGTGTGCGCCGCCGAGACCACGAACGACTGGCCCAGCACGCCGTGGCGCAGCAGCTCCTGCAGGAAGAGCGTGCGCATCGCCTGGCACGGACGGCCTTGGCCGTCGAGGGTCGCGAAGACCATCGAGGTCGGACGCCCGTGCAGCTGCACGTGCTGCTCGAGCCCCGCGTCCGCGACCTCGTCGCGCACGGCGCCGGCCAGCCGGGCGCCCCGCTCGGTCATCGTGGCCACCACGTCGTGGTGCTCGTACTCGTCGGCGACCGCCAGGTACGCCGCCAGCCCGCCGGTCTCCGCGCCGTGGGTGGTGGAGACCAGGAAGACCCGCTCCGCGTCGGTGCGCAGCCCACCCAGCTCCATCAGCTCGCGCCGCCCGGCCAGCGCCGCGATCGGGAACCCGTTGCCCAGCGCCTTGCCCCAGCACGACAGGTCGGGGCGCACCCCGTAGACGTGCTGGGCCCCGTGGCGCGACCAGCGCATCCCGCAGATGATCTCGTCGAAGACCAGCACGAACCCGTCCTCGTCGGCCAGGCGTCGTACGCCCTCGAGGAAGCCGGGGGCCGGCTCGGCGGTCGCGGAGGCCGGTTCCATCACCACCGCCGCGACCCGGCCGGGGTGCTCGGCGAGCAGCGCCCGCAGCGAGTCGAGGTCGTTGTAGTCGAAGCCGACGGTGTCGCCGCGGTAGGCGGGCGGCACCCCGTGCGGCATCGCGGTCGAGCCGATGAACCAGTCGTCGGTGGAGAAGAAGGGCTGGGTGCGGCAGACGGCCACGAGCGGGCGCCCGGTCGCGGCCCGTGCCAGGCGCACCGCCGCGGTCGTGACGTCCGAGCCGTTCTTGGCGAACTTGACCATGTCGGCTCCGGGCACCTGCTCGACGAAGCGCTCCGCGGCCCGCAGCTCCCACACCGAGGGCCGGGTGAAGCTGACCCCGTCGCGCACGGCCCGGCAGACCGCGTCGACCACGGGGGCGAATCCGTGGCCCAGCGTCACCGAGCGCAGGCCCATGCCGTACTCCACGAAGATGTTGCCGTCGAGGTCCTCGACCCGCGCCCCGGAGCCCCGCACGATCACCGGCGGCATCTGCTCGGGGTACTGGTCGCTGCCGCGGGCGTAGGTGTGCGCCCCGCCGGGCACCAGCTCGTGCAGGCGCGCCTGCGCGCGCAGCGACCGGGAGAAGTCCGGGTCCGCCGGGCCGCTCACGAGCCCGCTCCCCCGCGTGCGCCGTCGAGGCCGACCAGGACCTTCGAGGACGAGAAGCCCTCGGCGTACCTGGCGCGGCACTCGACGCCGCGCAGGCGCATCAGGCCCAGGAACGTCTCCTCGTCCCACCAGTCGCGCCCGTGCTGGCTGGGGAAGGAGGCGTCGAGGACGGCGAACTTGCGGCGCGCGGTCTCCTCGTCGAGGGCCACGTAGTGGGTGGGCGGGCGCAGGTCGGCGTCCCACTTGGGGATCTCGTAGTGCAGCACCAGGGCGTCGCGCCAGGTCGTGGCCACCAGCTCGCCCACGATCCGGTGGTCCTGGTGGGCGTCGTCGGCGCGCGGCGCCAGCACGACGTGCGGGCGGTGGGTGGCCGCGAGGTCCTCGAGCGCCTGCTTGACCGCCCCCCAGTGCTCCGGGAGCCGTCCGTCGGGCAGCCCGGCGCAGTGCAGGCGGGTGCCGGGGCACAGCCGCTCCAGCGCCGCCTCCGACTCGCCGACGCGCTCGGGCGTGCCGGTGAGCACGAGCGCGGTGACCGAGGTCTGCGGCCGGCTCGCCAGGCGCAGCAACGTGCCCCCGCACCCGATCTCGATGTCGTCCGGGTGCGCACCCAGGCACACCACCTCCAGCGCCCCAGCGCCGATCCCCAGCTCCAGCACGTCGGTCCCCCTCACCGTCGCCACGCGGCCGTCGTGGCGATCCTGCGCGTCGGCGGGGCGGCGTGGGCTCCTGGTGCGCAGACCTCCCCGATATGCGGTAGATCGGCCACCAGGGGTCGCCCGGGGGACGGGCGGCGGTCCTACCGTGGCCGGGTGCCCCCAGGTCCGAGCCCCCGCCCC
>NZ_JBDYKJ010000070.1:0-25068 GCF_040012395.1 Nocardioides sp. 31GB23
TCCATCGTCGGGAGACCTCGACGTCTATCTCGACACCGACGCGCCCACTGGATCTACACCCTCAATTCGGAAGAGCCGGTTTGAGGCCAGCATGCGAGATGGCCCTGATAACTCGTTGGGGGTCTATGCCCCTAGGACACCGTCCCTCACGAAGTAGTTGAAACCAAACTTGGGGTGCACTGGGTACGCACGACAACGGAAAATGGCGTCTGACACTGCGAGATGTTGGAAGACGTTTCCGCAGGTCAGACGCCATTTTCGACGACTAACGGAAGAGGGTGAAAACCCTCAAATCAGATGTCGTAGTACTGACTGACTGACCCATGCTGACCTGCGCAAACGTCGAGGACTTTCGACAATTTGTACCACGCTTGTAACGGATGCGGGTCTGCTAGGGAGTCGGGGTCATCGCTCCGGGCCGTCGAGCTCCGTGCCCTGTGTCGGATCTTCCTGGCGGGCGGGGGAGTGGACGCAGTCGATGCGCCCGCCCATGGCAGCCATGAGCGAGCGACCGACGGGCGCGAGATTCTCACGGCATGGCCGATCGGGACGACCTGCCCGCCGTCCTTGGGGAGGGCGAATACTTGGTCGCCAACGACTACAGGATGGGCGGGTTCTGGGGAGTTCTCATCGCTCCTTCTGAGGAAGCCATCCGCGCGAAGACCCCGAACTCATCATCGCCAAGACCCGACCGAAGTGGATGGACGAGGCCGCGCTAGAAGCAAAGCTGAGAGACGCCGTTGTGGTTGGACGACCACCCGCCGCAGGCTCTGCTTCTGGGCGCTGGTGCCTCAACCGGTGATCATGGCTTTGACCTTACCGAGCACGGTTCGCGGCCGAGGCGTGCGAGCGGTGCTTTGCTCCACGATGTTGCGTCGTCGCGCTTCCAATTCGAGACGGTGGCCGACTCGAACTGCTGGTTCATCGAAGGCACTGGCCAGCCCGGCGGCGACGGCCATGGCGGCCCAGTCGTTGTGCGCGGTCGCGCGGACGGCATGAGCAACTTCTTCGGTGGGAGGGTGGTCCGCGAGGTCGTCGATGACCTTCCGCACGCCCGAGTAGATCCGGGTGGCGTGCCGCCAGGCTTCGATGACGGCCTCCCTGCGGTCTTCAGGGTCGTCGACGAGGCTGCGTTCTAGTGATGCCACGAGGCGGGTGTGCCAGCGGAGCAGCAGCGCGTTCGCGAGATCCTCGATGTTGTTGAAGTAGGTGTCGGTGCCTTCGATGTTGGTGGGGATTTGCCCGTCGTTTCGGGCGAGGATCTCCTCGATCAGATTGTGGAGGACTGTTGCGCGGCTCGGCTTCGGTCGGTCCTTCACGGGTACTCCTTCGTGGGACTGGATGGTGTGTGGCTGACCTACTGAATGGGTAGAGATGCGAACCCGCGGATCGGGCCTGAGCGGAGTCGGACCGCGGAGTCGATGTCGACATCCCAGTCACGGCGGCGGGTGAGGAGTGCTCGCAGAGCGATACGTGCTTCGAGGCGGGCTAGGGATGCGCCGAGGCAGAAGTGGATGCCGCGCCCGAACGCGACCTGTCGTTCGGGGCGACGGTTGATGTCGAAGTGGTCGGCGTCGGGGAACGCGTGGTCGTCGCGGTTGGCTGAGCCGAAGAGCAGCAGCACGGTGTCGCCGGCTGCCATGGCCTGCCCGTGCAGATCGACCTGTCGGGTCAGGGTGCGTGCCAGGCCCTGGACCGGTGAGTCGTAGCGGAGCAGCTCTTCGACGGCTGCTGGCACGAGTTCGGGGTCGTCGGCGAGAGCGCGTCGGTCCTCAGGGTGCTGGGCGAGGATGACAGCGCTGTTGGACAGGAGGTTGGTCGTCGTTTCGTGCCCGGCGACGAGCAGCAGCAGGCAGAAGCCGAGAAGTTCTTCCTCGGTGAGGTGCTCGCCGTCCACTTCGGCTTGGACGAGCGCTGTCATGAGGTCGTCTTGGGGGTGCGCGCGTCGGTCGGCCAGGAATGCGGAGAAGTACTCGTAGAGGGCTGCAGCGGCGTCCAGCCCGGCGCCGAACTCGCCTCGCACGGGGTTGGACTGGATCAGGGTGGTGGACCAGGTCCGAAAGCGGTCGCGGTCTTCACGCGGCACGCCGAGCATGTCGGCGATCACGATCGCGGGCAGAGGTCCGGAGAATTCGGAGACGAAGTCCCACGGGCCGGTCTCGGGGGATTGGTCGAGGAGGTCGTCGACGATGGTGTGGATGTGTGTCTCGAGCCCGGCGATGCGGCGGGGGGTGAAGGCCTTGCTGACGAGGTGACGCAGTTGGGTGTGCCGGGGTGGGTCGCTCATGATGAGCATGGGCAGGAACAGGTCGGTCATGTCCACCCCGGGCGGGGTGGGGAAGATCCCGGACGCCGAGGAGTACGTCGCCGGATCGGCGAGGGCGGCGGAGACGTCGTCGTAGCGGCTGAGGACCCAACAGCTCGCCTGCGAGGACCAGTACACGGGAGCGTGGTCGCGCAGCTCGCGGTAGACGGGGTACGGGTCCGCCATGACTTCCGGGTCGAACGGGCTGTAGGTCAGCTGCTGGTTGCTCATCGCATCTCTCTCGGTTGTCGGTTCACGCGTGTGCATCGGATGTGGTGGCTGGCTGCAGTGCGGACGGGGCGCGCGTGGGCCTGCGGTGTGGCCACCAGCTGCGGTCCTCGAAAAGGGCCGCGCAGGCGGGTACGACCAGGGTGCGGACGATGAAGGTGTCGAGCAGGAGTCCGGCGGCGACGGCGAACCCGGTCTGGGCGAGCGCTTCGACGGGGGAGAACAGCAGGGCCACGAAGGTGGAGGCGAAGATGAGGCCGGCGGCGGTGATGACGGGTCCGGTGGCGGTGACTGCGCGGGCGACCTCGTCGCGGTCCAGGGCGAGGCCGCTCTCGCGCATCCGGCTCATGAGCAGGATGTTGTAGTCCGCGCCCACGGCGACGAGCAGGACGAACACGATGACCGGGACGGTGAAGTGGATGTCTTGTCCGACCAGCTGCTGGAACACGAGGGTGGTGAGCCCCAGCGCGGCCGCACAGGACAGGACGACGGAGGCGAGGAGGTAGAGCGGTGCGGTGAGGGCGCGCAGCGTGAGGATGAGGATGAGGAGCACCATGAGCAGGACCGCGGCGACCACGAGGACGGCGTCGTCGGCGAGGTAGTGGGCCAGGTCGGCGCCGAGGCCGGCCGCGCCGGTGGCGAGGATGGTGGAGTCGTCGAGGCGGGTGTTGTTCATGGCCTGGTCGGCGGTGTCCTGGACTTCGTTGTAGCGCTCCTGTCCGGCGGGGGTGAGGGGGTCGGTATCGCCGGTGACCTGGATGCGGGCCAGTTTTCCGTCCTCGGAGAGGAACTGGGTGCGGGCCAGGGCGAAGTCGGGCTTTCCGAGTGCGGAGGCGGGTAGGTAGAAGCCTCCGGCCTCTGGGGTGTCGGCGCGCTGGTTGATGGCCTGGAGGTAGTCGCCGGATTCGTCGAGCCCGTTGCTGAGCTTCTCGGTCTGGGTGAGGAGCTGCTCGATGCCAGGTGCGATGCCGGCGGCACCGGTGGCGAGCCGGTCGGTGCCGCCTTCGAGCTCGCCGAGCTTCTCGCTCAACAGCGCTTGGCCCTCGGCGATCCGGTTGCTGCCCGACTGGGCTTGGCGGAGCCCGGCGGCGAGCTGGTCGAGCCCGGTCGCGAGGCGTCCGTCGCCGGCGGCGAGGCGTTCGGCGCCGGCGGCCGCTTGGGCCAGGCCGGGCAGGAGCCGGTCGCGTTCGCCGGTGTAGATCTTGCGCAGGCCCTCACGGGAGCGTTTGCAGATCGGGTCGGCGGTGCAGATCGGATCGTCCTCCAGGGCTTCGACGATCCTGCCGAGGCCCTCGACGGCCTGGGCGACCTGGTCGTGTGCGGTGCGGAGCCCGGCGGCCAGTGCGGCGGCGCCCAAGCGGAGCCGGCGGGCGCCGCTGGCGGCCTGGCTCGTGTGATCGGCTGCCTGCCCGAGGCCGTGGGCGATGCGGCGGCTGCCGTCGCTGAGCTTCCCGGCGCCGTCTTGGGCCTTCCCGGCGCCTGCGGAGACCTGGCCGAGGGCGTCTCCGAGGTCGCCGGCCCCGGACGCGAGGCGTTCCAGCCCGGGTTCCCCGGACTCGAGCTTGCGGTCGGCCTGGTGGAGTCCTCGGGCGAGTTTCCCGAGCTGGTTGGCGATGGAGGCGGGTTCCAGTCGCCTTCCGGCCGGTTGGGTGATGCTGCGGACCTGGTTGACGCCGTCGACCTTCGCGACCGCGGTGCTCACGGAGTTGATGACAGCCAGGTCGCGGGTGTTGGCCATGTTGTGGTCGGAGCGGATGAGCAGGTAGTCGGGCAGGGTCTGGTTGGGTGGGAAGTGCTCGGTCATCGCCGCGAGGCCCAGGTTGCTGGGGGTGTCTGGCGGTTGGGCGGCGCGTTCGTCGAAGGAGAGCTGCATCGTGGGCAGCGCGAGCGCGAGCAGCACCAGGACCGTCACTCCCGCGACCAGGATCCGGGCGGGGTGTCGTCCGACGAGGCGGCCGGTGCGGGCCCACCGCGAGTCCGGCCGCGGTGCCGGAGCTGGCCCGATGCGGGGTCCGAACCAGCGGATCAGGGCGGGGGTGAAGGTGAGGCTGACCGCGAGGGTGACCGCGATACAGATCGCCATCGGGGGGCCGGTGGTGGCGAAGATGGCGAGTTCGGTGAATCCGAGGCAGATGGCGCCGAGGATGACGGTGGCTGCCGAGGCCAGCAGGGCGGGCCCGACCCGGGAGACCGACTCGGCTACCGCATCGAGGGGTTCGAGGCCGTTGCCGTATTCCTCGCGGAAGCGGGAGATGAGGAAGACGCAGTAGTCGGTCCCGGCGCCCAGGGTGATGGCTACGACGAACGCGTCGGTGTAGGTGGACAGGGCCAGCCCGTGCTCACCTGCCCAGGCCAGGGCGCCGCGGGTGCACAGCAGGGCGACACCGATGGTCACCAGCGACACCAGGACGGTCGCGATCCGGCGGTAGACCAGCCAGAGGATTCCGACCAGAAGGAACAGGGAGACCGCGGTGATCTTCAACGAGGCGTCGTTCACCGCCGTGGTCAGGTCGGCGATCATCGCCGGGTCGCCGGTCACGTGAACTTCGGTGCCGGGTGGAGCATCGAGGTCGTCGACGACCGAGCGGAGCCACTTCACGTCCTCGTCGGATGCCGGTGAGCCGACCGCGGATCGCAGCCCGACGACTAGGTAGGTCGCCTCGCCGTCCTTGCTGGTCATCGAGCGCCGGGCCTCGGGCTTGCCGAGGTAGTCCTGGACCTCCGAGACCCGCTCCGGCTCCTTCTGGAGGGTGCTCACGAGGTCGGCGTAGACGCGGCGGTCCCCCACGCCCAGGCCGTCGTCGTCGGTGATGACCACGAACACATACGAGTGGGTGTTGCCCGACCCGAACGCGGTGTCCATCACCCGCAGCCCGTGCAGGGTCGGTGAGTCCTCGGGCAGGAAGGCAGTGCTGCTGCGTTCGACCACGGTCCCCAGCGGGGTGACCAGCAGCGAGAGCGCGGCGGCGGCCAGCACCCAGCCGAGCACCACGATCGATGGGAAGCGGTGCCCCAGCCTGAGGGCAGACCTCAGCGGTCCGCTGCTTCCGGCTCGTGGTCCGCGACCCATTCACCCGCACCAATGCTCTGGACTGAAATGTTGTACTGGCAGTACAACATAGGATGTGGTCGACGTCGAGGCCAGTTGGCACGGTGGGGCACAAGGGGAGGAGTGAGAGCGGTGAGGAAACTTCCGGCGAAGCTGGCCAGTCAGCTCTACGGCGCGGCCGAGCTGATCGCCGAGCGCGGTCTGGACGGCACCAAGATCGACGACATCGCCGAAGCCACGGGTATCCCGAAGGCCACGATCTATTACCACCTGGACGGCAAGAACGGGGTCCTCGCATTCCTTTTGGGAGACCTGCTTGACCTCATCGCTGGCGAGGTCGGTGTCGCAGTCTCAACGGTCGAGGATGCCCGTACCCGGCTCGAGGCCGCCGTCGCAGCACAACTAAGTGTGATGGTCGAGCATCCGTTCCTGTGCCGGGCACTCGTGGGGGACCTCGGCCGTGCCACCCGGCTGCCTGACCTCGCCGAGGCTTTGCGGAGCGCGTTCTACCAGCCGATCGAGAAGCTTCTGGCCGACGGCGTCGCCGACGGCTCGCTGCGCCAGGTCGCCGATCCGGGTGCCGTTGCAATGAGCGTCTTCGGTGCCATCACCGTGGCCGGTCTCAGCGCCGCGGTCGAGGGGTCTTCAACTGGCCCGTCCGCAGATGCGGCCCGTTTCTCTGCGGCGATCTGCGAACTGATCCTCGACGGTCTCGCGACACCTCGCACTCGCGATGACCACGAATCGGGTGAGCGGCCGTGACCAGCCTGGATGAGCTCCTCGCGAGCTGGAACGAGAAGTTCCGGGCGTACGAGGACGGCGCCCGGCTTCCGCCGCACCACGACCACTGCCTCGCCTGCGGACCCGACAACCCCCACGGCCATCACCTCACCGTCCAGCGTCGCGGCGACGAGGTGCATGCGGTTCACGTCTTCGACGAGCGCCACGTCGGCGCTCCCGGGATCGCGCACGGAGGCGCCGTGGCAACGGTCCTCGACGACCTGTTCGGGTTCCTGCTCTACCTCACCGGCAGTCCAGCGGTGACCCGGAAGCTCGAGGTGCGCTACGACTCGCCCGTCATCCTCGGCACCACCTACGAGCTCGCGGCCAGGGTCGTCCGGACAGAAGGGCGCAAGCTCTTCGTGGAGGCCGACATGAGTGAGACCGGAGGACCAACTGTCGCCTTCGCTTCGGCCCTTTTCCTGAGGGTGGACGTGACCCACTTCGACCAGGGCAGGCCGCGATGACTAAGACGTGGGTGGGCCGCTTTATCCCCGAAGTTCCCGTGGGCGCCACGGTCGCAAGCGCACCGTGGCGGAGGGACTCTGCGGGATCTCAGCGCGGTCGGGTTCGACACGGGCGCGACCGGTACTCCCGGTCGGTACTCCCGGCTGGTGCCTGTTCCTCTGCCGTGTGACGACGGAAGGGTGCGAGTCGCACGCTGAGCTGACATGGCTGTCGGCGTGCGTGTCGGGAGGGATGACGCCCCCACTTGGATCGTCAACGGTGACGTGACTGCGTGAACAACGCCGCGAGCGTGCTGCTTGAGTGGCGCGAAGCGAGCGAAGGTTGGTAGCCGGGCCCTACCTAGCCCGGTTCGCGGCGACCGAACTGACGGAATTCGCTTGGCGACTGCCCGGTCCAGCGTTTAAAGGCATGCGAGAAGTTGCCCAGGTCGCTATAGCCGAGATCTATGGCGATCTGACCGACCGTCAGCGATCGGTCGAGCAGGCGGACGATCGCCCTCTCGCGCAACAGCGATTGCTGTACGTCGCGGAAGGTCGTGCCCTCCTCGTGGAGGCGCCTTTTCATGGTGCTCGGGGAGACTGCGAGGAGCTCAGCCATGTCATGGCTGCTGATGTGTCCGGGGTCCTCCTCGAGCAATCGCCTCACGGTCTCGGTAAAGCTGGTGGCAGCGGTGTGACGGTCGAGGCTTCGGCGCAGTTCGCCGATGGCCATGCGATAGGCGACCGGGTCGGGGAAGCGACAGGGTGCTTGGAGGATGTCGACGGGAACGTCGATGAACGACGCGCGTGCGCCGAACACCAAGCGTCCGGCCAGCGCGCCGGCGATGCGCTGAGGGGACTGGGGTGTCTTCCAAGCCAGGTTCATCGTGACGCCTGGCAGCGGGCCCGTCAGCATGTCGAGGAGCCGCAGCAGTGCCGCTCCGCCGTAGGTGATGACTAGGCAGTCGAGATCACGATCGCCGGTGTGGCCGGTGAGGCCCACGGTTAGGCTGCGCTGACTGCTGTGGAAGTGGGGGCGCAAGGCGCTCGAGATGATCGGAAGATACCCGAGCAGCTCGAAGACCTCGGCCACGGAGCCGGAGCTGACTAGCGGCAGGCTGAGCGGGCCGAACGACGTCAATTGCGCGTGCTCGGCGAAGGAGAGCCCGAGGCTTGTGGCTTCGTCGTGGTCGAGTCCGGGGTAGACCTCACGGAACCACCGGATCGGCACCTGTCGGTCGCGCTGGACCAGCTCCAGTTCGGAAGTCCCCTCGCGGTCGATGATCGCGCGGAAGCGACCTACGGCTTGAGGACCGAGAGCATCGCTGTTCAAGAGCTGGACGAACGCCAACGGAGGCACCCCGGGCTCGGGGGACTTCATGGGCAGTGACCTCCTGAGCCGAAATCACAACATATTGACTCGAGTGACCATAGCCACAGCATGTCCAGAGTGCCAACACTTGACTCACGTTCGAGCAAGGAGTCGTTCCATGTCAGTTGTCACCTTCATCTCCCACGACGGGGAGAAGCGCGAGGCACCCCTCGAGGAGGGTGCGTCCCTCATGCAGATCGCCGTAGACAACATGGTGCCCGGGATCGACGGCGATTGTGGCGGGGAGGCCGCGTGTGGCACGTGCCATGTGATCGTCGAGGACCAGTGGATCGCCGAAGTCGGCCGTTCGGGTCCGGTCGAGGAGGAGATGCTCGCCATGAACCCCGAGCGCGAGCCGACCTCGCGGCTCTCGTGCCAGATGCGGGTGAGCGAGAGCTGGGACGGCCTCGTCGTCCGACTCCCCGAGTTCCAGATGTGACCGTCGAGAGGAAGACTGCACCATGACGACCCTGACTACCGTGACCGACGCCGTGGCTGAGCGAGCCCAGTCCATCATCCCGATGGAGATCCAGATCCGCGGGGCGCACCTGTACGACAAGACCCGTCGCTTCGTGACACGGACCAACGGGAAGAAGATCTTCGTCGAGGAGCCCATTCCCCCCGTGGAGGACGTCGCCCTCGCCGACATCGACCTGAGCAACCCGTTCCTCTACCGTCAGGGCAAGTGGCAGTCCTACTTCGAGCGCGTGCGCAACGAGGCACCCGTCCACTACCAGGCCGACAGCCCGTTCGGACCTTTCTGGTCCGTCACTCGGCACGCCGACATCATCGCGGTCGACAAAGACCATGAGACCTTCTCGGCTGAGCCCTTCATCATCATCGGCGAGCCCCCACGGTTCATGGATGTCGCGATGTTCATCGCCATGGACCCGCCCCGACACGACCGCCAGCGAGCCGCGGTCCAAGGCGTAGTCGCCCCCAAGAACCTGCGCGAGATGGAGAGTTTGATCCGCACGCGGGTCCAGGAAGTACTGGACGAGCTCCCGGTAGGTGAGCCCTTCAACTGGGTCGACCGCGTCTCGATCGAGCTCACCGCGCGGATGCTCGCGACCCTACTCGACTTCCCATACGACCAACGCCGCAAGCTCGTCGAGTGGTCGGACCTGGCCAGCTCCATGGAGCAGGCCAACGGCGGACCATCCGACAACGACGAGGTCTTCCGGGGCTTCGTCGACGCGGCGCGGGGACTGAGCGCGCTGTGGCGGGACAAGCAGGCGCGACTCGCGGCAGGTGAGGAACCCGGGTTCGACCTGATCACCATGCTCCAGAGCAACGAGCACACCAAGGACCTGATCGACCGCCCGATGGAGTTCCTGGGCAACCTGGTGCTCCTGATCGTCGGCGGCAACGACACCACACGCAACTCTATGAGCGGGGGTGTTCTCGCCCTCAATCAGTTCCCCGACCAGTTCGAGAAGCTCAAGGCCAACCCGGACCTCATCCCCAACATGATCTCAGAGATCATCCGCTGGCAGACGCCGCTGGCCTACATGCGTCGCGTTGCGAAGAAGGACACGGTCCTCAACGGCCAGTTCATCCGTGAGGGCGACAAGGTGGTCATGTGGTACGCCTCGGGAAACCGCGACGAGCGAGTGTTCGAACGTCCGGACGATCTCATCATCGACCGCAAAAACGCACGCAACCACATCGCGTTCGGCTTTGGCGTCCACCGGTGCATGGGCAACCGTCTGGCCGAGCTGCAGCTGCGGATCCTGTGGGAAGAGCTGCTCCCGCGCTTCGAGAAGATCGAGGTCGTGGGTGAGCCGGAGTATGTCCAGTCCAACTTCGTGCGCGGGATCAGCCGGTTGATGGTCCAGTTGACGCCGAAGACCGACGCGTGACCTCGGGGAGGGCGCTGATCGTCGGGGCCAGCCACGCCGGGGCCCAGTTGGCCGCCAGCCTTCGCCAGGAGGGGTGGGCAGGTGAGGTTGTCGTCATCGGTGACGAAGCCGCGCTTCCGTACCAGCGGCCTCCCCTGTCCAAGGCCTACCTTGCCGGCAAGAGCAGCTTGGAGGAGCTCGCCATCCGCAAGGCGGAGTTCTACGACAAGCAGAAGATCCGCCTGTTGCGGGCGACGGTCACCGAGATTGATCGTGCGGCCGGAGAGGTCGTGCTGAGCGACGGTGAGACGCTCGCCTACGACGGCCTCGCGTTGTGCACCGGGGGCCGGGCGCGTCCGCTGGCTATTCCTGGCATCGATCTGCCGGGCGTCTTCTACCTGCGGACGTTCGCGGACGTCGAGGCGATCCGTGAGGCCACGGCCTCGGGTCGCCGAGCCGTGATCGTCGGCGGGGGCTACATCGGGCTGGAGACCGCCGCGTCGTTGCGCGCCCTCGGGCTGGAGGTAACGGTCCTGGAGGCCGCCGAACGTGTCCTGGAGAGGGTCACGGCTGCTGAGGTGTCGATGTTCTACGAGCGCATCCACCGCGACGCCGGGGTCGTGGTGCGGACGGGCGCTCTCGTCGAGGCCGTGGCCGGCGACGGCCGCGCCGGCGAGGTGGTGCTAGCCGGGGGTGAGCGGATTCCCGCAGACCTGGTCATCGTGGGTGTGGGCTTGGTCCCGAACACCGAGCTCGCCTCTGAGGCGGGCCTGCAGGTCGAGGACGGTGTCGTGATCGACGACTTCGCCTCGACCAGCGATCCCAAGATCGTCGCGGCGGGGGACTGCGCCATCCATTACATTTCTCGCTACGGCCGGCGGGTGCGACTTGAAGCGGTGCCCAGCGCGGGTGAGCAGGCGAAGGCGGCTGCCGCCACGCTGTGCGGCAAGGAGCGGCCTATCTCGGCGCTGCCGTGGTTTTGGTCCGACCAGTACGACCTGAAGCTGCAGATCGCGGGACTGAACACGGGCTACGACGAGATCGTGCTAAGCGGCGACCCCGCGCGCGATCGCGACTTCACCTGCTACTACCTCCAACGTGGGCGGTTGCTCGCCGCGGACTGTGTGAACCGTCCCCGGGACTTCATGAAGGCCAAGAGAACGCTCGGCCAGGGTCTCGACGTCGATCGGGCGGAACTGCAACGGCCCGCCGCCTCCTGATTCACAGTGCCGGGCGCGCGCCTCGGCGAAGCCCCGCACCCCATCACCGCCCCCCTCAACACCCCATCGCCGGAGGACTACTCGTGCAGAGCACCATGATGAACGTCCAGCTGACGACGGCAGCCATCCTGCGGCACGGTGCCCGTGTGCACGCCACCGCGCGCGTGCGCACGCTCCAGCCCGACGGCTCGGTCAGGACCGGCACGTTCGCCGAGGTGGGACGCCGCTCGGCGCAGCTGGCCCACGCGCTGCGGGCCTGCGGGGTCGTGGGGGACGAGCGGGTCGCCACCTTGATGTGGAACAACCAGGAGCACGTCGAGGCCTACTGTGCAGTGCCCTCCATGGGGGCAGTCCTGCACACCCTCAACCCTCGACTGACCCCCGAGCAGCTGGTCTACATCGCCAACCACGCTGACGACCGGGTGGTGATCGTCGACGGTACGCTCGCCCCGCTCCTGGCGGCGGTCCTACCGCAGCTCGCCGAGGTGCACACCGTGGTCGTCACGGGGGGTGTCGATCTCGCGCCGCTCGAACGTGACGGCCTCACCGTTGTCGGTTACGACGACTTCATCGGAGGTCACCTGGAGACGTTCGAGTGGCCGGAACTCGATGAGCTCTCCGCTGCGGCCATGTGCTACACCTCGGGCACTACCGGCAACCCCAAGGGCGTGGCCTACAGCCACCGATCGACCTACCTCCACTCGATGGCTGCGTGTGCCGCCGACGGGCTGAGCGTCACCGGTGACGATGCCATCCTGGCGATCGTGCCGATGTTCCATGCCAACGCCTGGGGACTGGTCTACGCGGCTTTGATGGCAGGAGCCGACCTGGTCATGCCCGAACGGTTCCTCCAGGCCGAGCCACTGGTGCGACTCATCAGCAGCGAGCGCCCCACGATCGCCGGAGCTGTGCCTACGATCTGGAGTGACGTCCTGAATCACCTCGACTCCAACCCCGGTCACGACATCTCGTCGCTGGGGCTGGTGGCCTGCGGTGGATCGGCCGTGCCGCTTCATCTAATGAAGGCCTTCCAGGAGAAGTACGGCGTGCAGATCGTGCAGGCGTGGGGGATGACCGAGACCTCGCCCCTAGCCGCTATCGCTCGGCCGCCGGCAGCGGTCGAGGGCGAGGAGCACTGGGCACTGCGGGCCTCCCAAGGTCGTCCCGTCGCCGGGGTCGAGCTGCGACTGATCGACGACGACGGTAACGAGGTGCCGCACGACGGGAAGTCAGTCGGGGAGATCCAGGTTCGCGGCCCATGGATCACGGGGTCCTACATCGGTGACGAGGACGCGGAAAAGTTCGACGACGGATGGCTGCGTACCGGAGACGTGGGACGGATCGACGAGCGTAGTTTCGTCACCTTGACCGACCGGGCGAAGGACGTCATCAAATCGGGCGGCGAGTGGATCTCGTCAGTGGAGCTCGAGTTGCTGCTCGCAGGTCACCCGGATGTGCTGGAAGCGACCGTCATCGGCGTTCCGGACGAGAAGTGGCAGGAACGGCCCCTGGCCGTGATCGTCGTTCGGGACGGGTCCGAGGTGACTCCCTCCCAGTTGCGGGACTTTCTCGAGGGCAAGGTCGCCAAGTGGTGGCTGCCCGAGCGGTGGTGCTTCGTGCCCGACGTGCCCAAGACCTCGGTCGGCAAGTTCGACAAGAAGCTGCTCCGCGCCCGGCACGCCGACGGCGACCTCGCTGTCATCGATCTCTGACTGCATGGGAAGGCATCACGGCGCGAGGCGCGATTGGTGGACGAGCTCGCGGCCGAGTCCGGCCGGGAGTTGCCGCCGCTGCCGCCGATCTCGTTCCAGCAGGAGCCGTCCAACGGCATCCCGCGCCGCTCCCAGCGCGAGCCCGGGGCATGGTGCCGCGAGCACGGGATCACCACGCCTGCGTACTCCTTCGCCAGCGACTTCGCAACTGCTGCTGTCCCGCGCACTCCGCTGCAAGCCCACAGCGGCCCCCGTCGACCGTCGTCTGATGGCGCAGCAAGCCAGGCCCTCCCGGGCACCGTCACCGACCTCGAGGAAGTGTCATGAACGCCCCGTCCGCACCCACCCTGCACATCCGACGTCCCGCCGACGGCGAAGTACTCCGATCGGTCCCGATCGTCGACGGCGACCGCGTGCGCGCCGCCGCTGAGGACCTGCGCGCGGCGCAGGTCGCGTGGCGCGACATGGGTCCTGCTGCGCGAGCCACCTGGCTGCGCAAGTGGCGGGGCTGGATCCTCGACCACACCGATGAGCTCACTGACCTGCTCGTCGCAGAGACCGGCAAGGTCCGCCCTGACGCCTTGGTGGAGACGACCGCTTCGTGCGAGTTCATCTCCTTCTACGCCGACCATGCGAAGGAGTTCCTCGCCCCCGAACGAGTGGGGGCAGGAGGGCTGCTCAGCCTTCCGAAGCGGCTGACCCGCAGCTATCGGCCCTACCCGTTGGTCGGACTGATCATCCCGTGGAACTTCCCGATCACCCTGTTCCTGATGGATGCGGCGCCGGCGCTCGCAGCGGGATGTGCGGTGCTGACAAAGTCGTCGGAGATGACCCCGCTGACGTGCGCGCGCATCATCGAGGGATGGCACGAGATCGGCGCCCCGCCGGTCCTCCTGCACGTCGCGGGGGCCGGGGACACTGGAGGAGCGGTGGTCGAGGCTGTTGACTTCGTTCAGTTCACGGGCTCGACGGCGACGGGCCGTCGGGTGGCCACGCGCTGTGCTCAGCTGCTCAAGCCGGTCAGCCTGGAGTTGGGCGGTAAGGACGCTGCCATCGTGCTCGAGGATGCCGACCTCGATCGGGCCGCGCACGGGATCGTCTGGGGCGGGATCTTCAACTCGGGGCAGGTCTGCATCTCGGTCGAGCGGGTCTACGTGGTGGACGCGGTCTACGACCGGTTCGTGGAGAAGGTGGTGGCGGCCCTCGGAGCGCTGAAGCAGGGCTCTCGAGCCCGCGATGATGTCGGCGCCATGGTGACCCGGGCGCAGGTGGACACGGTCGAGCGGCATGTGCGGGAGGCTCAGGAGTCCGGTGCGCGCGTGCTTGTCGGCGGGTCGCGGGCCGACGAAGGCAACTTCTTCGCCCCCACGCTGCTGGTGGACGTCGACCACAGCATGGCCTGCATGACCGAGGAGACGTTCGGGCCAACACTGCCGGTCATGCGGGTGGCCGACGAGGCCGAAGCGGTGGCCCTGGCCAACGATTCCGCGTACGGGCTCTCGGCCACCGTGTGGACACGAGACGTCTCCCGAGGGCGGCGCATCGCCGACCAACTGGAGGTCGGTGCGGTCAACATCAACGACGTCTTCAGCAACCTCTTCGCCGTGGGGCTACCCCACAGCGGCTGGAAGTCCTCGGGCCTGGGGGCTCGCCTCGGCGGCGCGCAGGGTCTGCGGAAGTACTGCCGCGTCCAAGCAATCACCGAGCCGCGGATCCCGCTGACCACCAAGGAGCTCACCTGGTACCCGTACTCCGCCCGGCGTACGGCGATCGCCGGCCGAGTGCTGCGCCTGGCCGCTGGTCGCGGCCTGCGGCAGCGACTCGGCCTCTGAAAGGAACAGGAACCATGACGACAACGAACAAGCGACGGGTGGTCGCCATCACCGGGGGCGCCCGGGGGATCGGATACCACACCGCGGAGGAACTCATCCGGCGCGGTCACCGGGTCGCCATCGGGGACATCGACCAGATCCAGCTCAAGGTGGCCGCCGAGGAGCTCGGCCTCGACGTCGCGGTGCGTCTAGATGTCACCGACCCTGCCTCCGTGGCGTCCTTCCTCGACGTGACCGAGGAAGCACTGGGGCCGATCGACGTCCTCATCAACAACGCGGGTGTCATGCCGACGGGGCACGTGCACGAGGAGACCGACGAGGTCACCCGCCGGCAGGTGGAGATCAACATCCTGGGCGTCATCTTCGGCACCAAGATCGCCCTGCAGCGGATGCTGCCACGGCGACAGGGACACATCATCAACACGGCTTCACTGGCCGGGGAGCTCCCGGTCCCGGGGCTGGCGACGTATTGCGGGACCAAGTTCGCGGTCATCGGGTTCACCGAGGCCGCCCGGCAGGAGTACCGCAGGTCGGGTGTCACCCTGTCCACTGTGCGTCCGACCTTCACCAACACCGAGCTGGTCGCGGGGACGAGCGGGGCCAAGGGCATGCGCAACGCAGAGCCGCAGGAGATCGCGCGCGCCACGGCGGCTCTCATCGAGCGCCCGCAGCCCTTCGTGCGAGTCACGCGTATCGCCGGCACGATGGTGGCGGCGATGAAGTTCGTTCCCGAGCGGATCGCGACCCAGCTCGGGGCGATGCTCGGGACCGACACGGTCTTCCTCGACCGCGTGGACTCCGCGGCGCGTCAGGCCTACTTGGAGCGGGTCGGTCGCAGCTGATGCCACAGGGCGCGATCGCGCGCCACGGATCATCCGAAACGACCGCGAGCGTCGCGTGGCGCTCGCGGTCGTCTCCTGTCCCGTGGCTTAGGCCGGGTGCTGGCCGCCCTCGACGACGGGCATCAGGTCCGGGGGGCGAAGGCCGGCCGCTCCGGCTCAATGGCGGAGATCCGCTGGTAGCCGGCGCCCAACGGGGGACGCTCGTCCCGATTGCCCTTGTTGGGCCACAGGGAGGCTGCCCGCTCGGCCTGCGCGGTGATCGTCAACGACGGGTTAACCCCCAGGTTCGCCGTGATACTGGAGCCGTCGACGACGAAGATCCCGTCGTGCCCGTAGAGACGGTGGTAGGGGTCGATGACCCCGGTCTCCGGGGAGTCACCGATGGCACACCCGCCGATGAAGTGAGCGGTCATCGGGATGTTGGCGATCTCCCCCGTGGACCCGCCGGCCACGCCGTTGATCTTCTCGGCGACGCGACGGGTGACTTCATTGCCGACGGGGATCCAGGTGGGGTTGGGCGCCCCGTGGCCAGGTCCCGAGGTGATCGTGGGGCGACCGAGGAGGGTCTTCCTCGACCGCACCGTGATGGAGTTGTCCAGCGTCTGCATGACCAGCAGGATGACTGTGCGCTCCGACCACCGTCGCGGGCTGAACCACGTCAGATGAGAGGGCTGGGTCGCGATTGTCCGCAGCCAGCGCCACCACCGGGGCCCATGGCCGTCCCCGTCGGTGAGCGCGGTCTGGAGTAGGGACATGGCGTTGCTGCCCTTGCCGTAGCGCACCGGCTCGATGTGGGTGAACTCGTCGGGGTGGATCGAGGATGTGATGGCCACGCCGCGCGTGAAGTCGCTGGATCGATCGCGGGACTTCGCCCCCAGGATCGACTCGGAGTTGGTACGGGTCAGGGTGCCCAGTCGGGCGGAGATGTGCGGCAGGGAGCCCGTGGCCTTCAGTCGGTGGAGCAGCTTCTGGGTGTTGTAGGTGCCCGCTGCGAAGACGACGTGGTCGGCCGTGAATGACTGCCGGTTGCGGCGACGGCGCGCGGACCTGCCGGTGCGGACGGTGTCGACGACGTACCCGCTTCCCTTGCGCGGGCGCACGTCGACCACGGTGGTCAGGGGACGTACCTCGGCCCCGAGCTTCTCCGCGAAGTACAGGTAGTTCTTGTCCAGGGTGTTCTTCGCCCCGACCCGGCACCCGGTCATGCACGACCCGCACTGGGTGCACCCGGTGCGGCGCGGCCCCGCCCCGCCGAAGAACGGGTCGGGAACCTCTTTGCCGGGCTCTCCGAAGAAGACGCCGACGGGGGTCAGTGTGAAGGTGTGCTCCACACCCATGTCGCGCGCGACCTCGCGCAGCACCTTGTCCGAAGGCGTCACGTGGGGGTTCTGCGTGACACCCAGCATCCGCCGTGCCGTCTGGTAGTGCGGGTCCAGCTCGGCGTGCCAATCGGTGATGTGCGCCCACTGTGGATCGTTGAAGAACGGGGCAGGAGGTTGGTAGAGGGTGTTGGCGTAGTTGAGCGAACCGCCGCCGACGCCGGCGCCCGCCAAGATGACGACGTCGCGCAGCAGGTGGATGCGCTGGATGCCGAAGCAGCCGAGCCGTGGCGCCCAGACGAACCGACGGGTGTCCCAGGACGAGGTGGGCAGGTCGTCGGTGTCGTAGCGCTTGCCTGCTTCGAGCACCCCGACGTGGTAGCCCTTCTCCGCCAGGCGCATGGCGGTCACCGAGCCGCCGAAGCCGGAGCCGATGATCAGCACGTCGTAGTGGGCCGAGGTCATGGGATGTGGATCCTTCTGTGAGGTGTTCGACGCGAGTGGGGCGGCGGACCGGCAGTGCCGCCGATCTGACGGGTGTACGTGCGGGCGGTCAGCTGTGGATGGCGTGGAGCGGTCTCCACTTGTCGGCCAGGAGTACCGAGTCCGGGTCGATGCCCGGTCGATGAGGGCGACTCGCTAGCTCATGGCACTCCTGTCAGACGATGTCTGTCGAGGGTGTCACCTCGGTGGAGTGGGCGTCATGTGCCGTTGCTCAACGCGGAGGATCCCGCGGGGCTCGGCGCACAAGGCCCGGCCCGCCGGCTCCAGCGGTGCCGCCGGAGCCGGGTCGGTCCTCACAGGGACCGGCTGATGATCTCCTTCATGATCTCGGAGGTGCCGGCGTAGATCTGGGAGACGCGCATGTCGGCCCAGATGCGGGCGATGGGGTACTCGTTCATGTACCCGTAGCCGCCGTGCAGCTGGAGGCAGGTGTCGGCGACGCGCTGCGCTCGTTCGGAGCACCACAGCTTCGCCATGGCGGCGGTGGGGATGTCCAGACCCTCGCCGACGTGGAGCTGGATGCACTCGTCCACGAAGGACCGTGCCACGCGAGCTTCTGTAGCGACCTCTGCCATTTTGAACTTGGTGTTCTGGAACCCCCAGATCGGCCGTCCGAAGGCGCTTCGGTCGCGCACGTAGGCCAGTGTCTCGGCCAAGCAGAACTCCATGGCTGCGACGTTCGACACTGCGACCAACAGCCGCTCCTGGGGGAGCTGCTGCATGAGCTGCACGAAGCCCTGGCCTTCGGTGAGGCCCAGCAGGTTGGTGACCGGGACGCGGACGTTGTCGAAGAAGAGCTCCGAGGTGTCCTGCCCCTTCATCCCGATCTTGTCGAGCACCCGACCGCGGGAGAAGCCCTCCGTGCTGGTGGGGACCAGCATCAGCGAGATGCCGGCGGCGCGGTCGTCCGGATCGGTCTTGACCACGGTGAGCACCAGGTCGGCCTGCGAGCCGTTGGTGATGAAGGTCTTGGAGCCGCTGACAAGGTAGTCGTCACCCTCGCGCACCGCCTTAGTCTTGATGTTCTGCAAGTCCGAGCCGGTCCCGGGCTCGGTCATCGCGATCGCGCCGACGACCTCGCCGGAAGCCATCTTGGGAAGCCACTGCTGCTTCTGCTCCTCCGTGCCGTAGGCGAACAGGTAGTGGGCGACGATGCCGTTGTGCAGGGACGCCCCCCAGGAGCTGTCGCCGACCCGTGCCTGCTCCTCGATCAAGATGGCCTCGTGGGCGAAGGTGCCGCCGCCGCCGCCGTACTCCTCGGGGATCGACAGGCAGAGCAGACCGACATCACCAGCGCGGTTCCACAGTTCCCTGTCGACGTGCTTGTCGGCGATAAAGGTCTCGATGTGCGGTTTGATCTCCTTCTCACAGAACGTACGTGCCAGGTCGCGCACGTCGTCGAGGTCTTTGTCCATCCAGGGGGAGCGACGAGTGGGCAAGGGGTGCCTCCGGCAGGTCGGGTACAGGGTGTACCAATCTGACCACACCCGTCGCCCTGGGTACAAGGTGTTCCATGCATGCGGACCCGGGAGTCGTTGGTTTCGTCGACCCCGCATAGGCTGCCTCTTGTGGTCGAGGTCGGGCGATGGGTGGATTCAACGGTGCGGCGCCGGTCGTCGCGCGATGATCAGGTCCGGGCGCGGCGACGACAACAGGTGGCGAGCGCCGCTCTGCAGGTCGTCGACGAGGCAGGAGTGGGTGCCGGCACGGCCCTGATTGCCGAGCGGGCTGGCATCCCGAGGCCGCACGTCTACCGCTACTTCTCCAGCCGTGAGGACCTGGATGACGATGTGGTACGCCTCGCCGCGCAGGACCTCATTGCCTGCGTCCGGCCCCACCTGACTCGGCGCGGCACGCCCTCACAGGTCGTCGAGGGGCTGGTCCACGCCTGCGCCACCTGGGCCGACGTCCACCCTCACCTCTTCCGTTTCCTAGCCGCACGGGGGCAGAGTCGCACCCTTCACCGCGCTCGGATGGGTCGCTCGCGATTGCTGGACGAGATCGCTGCGGCGGCTCGCGGCTATACCAACTCGGCCGAGGAGACCTTTCCCGAGGGCATCTTGGTGGGCGTGATGGGGATGGTCGACGCGACAATCATCTGGTGGCTCGACCAGCGCGACGAAACCCTCGAGGTCATGGTGGGGCGCCTCTCGCGCCACGTCACTCTAGTGCTGCACGATGCCTTGGCCGCCCACGGAATCGACCTCGACCCAGCGGTCGAGCTGGAGCCGTTCATCGGCGGGTGAGTCATCAACGGCCCGCAATCTTGCCCTGCTCAAAGTGCTCAACATCGACGACGACGAATGTCGCGTGTGCGGTGGCGACCGGGTTGCCGTCCGCATCCAACGCCGCGGCTTCCACGTGTAACCGCCGTCCCGAGCGGTCCCGGACGTGGGCAGAGAACTCGTAGTCGGTCCTCAGCAGCACCGGACGGAGGTACTCGACGGTCAGGGACCTCGTCACGGCAAGCTCTCCGACCCGGTAGAGGAGGAAGCCGAAGAGGTCGTCGAACGCTGCAGCGACCAGGCCGCCGTGGGTGATCCCGGGCGCCCCTTCCTGACGGTGGTCGAAGCGGTGCACGGCGCGAACGCCGACCTCGGTGGCGTCGACCTTCAGTGCAAGACCAGCAGGATTCTCCGTCCCGCATCCCGCGCAGGTGGGGGAGTGCGAGGGGAGGCGTCCCTCCGCCGACGGCTCGGGCCGCGACATCGAGCGGATCCACGCCTCCAATGCCGACATGGCGCCCCCCTCGGAGCGTACCTCGTTCGCCGGGGCGGTTTGCTCGCCTGCGCCGGAGGCGCCTCGGATCGGTTCGCGCATGGAAAGCTCCTCAGATTCAAGACCGACGGGCGCGGAGGCACAACGTCGCATCTGTCTCTCTCGCATACAGGATCAAGTCGTCGTCGTGACGAGAGTGGCCTATAGCCGAAAGTCAATGACCCGCCGTTCGCCAACGCACGAGACATGATGGCATATTTGTATTCACGTGAGACGTTGGGGCTACATTTGTCTACACTCGTCGCTATGCGGCTCATCTGGACACCTCACCGTCCTCAAACCGATGCCGAGCGACGTGGCCTTGCCTGGTGGGTGGCCGTGCTGAGCTGCAAGCCGTTCCTGATCGTGCTGCGCCGGCCGGACTGGCGCGGAGTCTCAGGGATCCCGAGGTCGGGTGGGGCAGTGCTGGCCGCCAACCACGTCTCGCACATCGACCCTCTGCTAGTCGCGGAGCTGGTGCTGGCCTCGGGGCGGGTGCCGCGGTTCTTGGCGAAGGACAGCCTCTTCCACGGTCCGATCGTGGGCAGGTGGTTCCGTGCGGCCGGCCACGTCAAGGTCGACCGGGCTGCCGGACGCGCAGGGTACGACGACGCGGTGAAGGCGGCACGCTGTGGTCAGCTCCTTCTGGTGTATCCCGAGGGTTCTATCAGCAAGCGGGAGGACGGTATGCCGATGACGATGAAGTCAGGGGCGGTTCGCATCGCCCTCGAGGCGTCGGTCCCGCTCCTCCCGGTGGCCCAGTGGGGTGCCCAGGAGATCCTGCCCGCATACAGCGGGCGGTTGCGATGGGGTTGGCGACGGCAGGTGAGCGTGTTCGTCGGCGCTCCCGTCCCGCTCGAGGACCTCCGTGACCTGGAGCCCGCACGTGCCGTCGAAGTGGGCCGTCAACGGCTCGAGGACGTCCTCATCACGATGGTGTGCGAGCTGCGTGGAGCCACCGCGGCGGCGCGGTCCATCCGTGCTCAGGCGCCGAAGGCGGGATCCTCAGGGCGCGAGGATCCCGAGCCGCGCACCATCGCGGGGCCGTAGGTGTCCAGCAGTGTTGCCATCAGCTCATCGAACGGTAGGTCCACGAACATCCCCCGCTCGCGGACGTACTCCATGTGGCGGCGGCCGGCGCCGTCGGCTGCGTGGAGCAGGGCGTCCTGCGATCCGTCGAACTCCAACGGAGGTACGCCGAAGCGGCGGCACAGCTCGGAGTTGAAGGCCGGCGAGCCCTTGCGCCACCGGCCGTCGACGTACGCCGCGCTCCACCCGTGGAACACGAACAGGTCCGTGCCCATCAGCTCCAGCAGCGCCTCGCTGTTGAGGTGGTTGCGGACATCGGAGAACCCCAGTACGGCCGGGATCCCCGCAGCGCGCAGGCTCGCCGTGAGCAGCACCGCCTTCGGGACGCACCAGGTGGGGCCACCGTCAAGGATCGCGCTGGCGCGGTAGGTCGGGGGGGCCGCGGTGACGCTGTAGGGGTCGTAGCGGAGTCGGTCGCGGACCTCCGCGAAGAGCAGCCCGACCCGCTCACGCGGATCCTGGACACCTCGCACCACGGACTCGGTGAAGTCGCGCACGTCGTGGTGGTCGCTGTCGATGAACCCGGTCGGGGCAAGGGCCTGCCGGGGGTCGAGCTCGTCGCCCATCAGGCACTGACCTCGGCGTTCTGGAGTGCGCCGGCCGCCCCGAGGGCCGTGACGAGGTCCCGCTCGAGCGACGGGAGGGCGGCAGCTGCGAGGGCGGCTTGCTCCGCCCGGCCCCGGGCCGGGCCCTCCTGCCGGCCCAGCGACGCGACCAGTGACCATGTCTCCGCGCAGAGGTGCGCAGCGTTGGCGACTTCGCTCGCGCGAACGTCCCCGGTCAGACGCGCGATGTCGGCGGCGCCGCTGGAGAGCAGTCGCCGGAACAGCCCACCGCCGGTGCCGGCCTTCTCCACGAATGCGCTGAGTCCCTGGAGCGCCAGGTCCAAGACCTCGTCGGGGAAGACCTCTGGCCATCGAGCGAGGTCCTCGGCGAACAGGTCGACGGCGGCCAGCCCCGTGGCCCCGGTCGCCGTGTCCCTCCCGGTGACAATCGAGGGACCGGTCGAGGTGGTCATCGCGACAGCCGCCTGGGCGAACGCCGCCCGGGCGACGGTGGCCAGGTCGGGCAGCGAATCGGGCCAGGCGATGTCGAAGTAGGTGTGGCGCGTCGGGACCGGAAATCCTCGGGAGCAGCGAGCCCGAGCCAGAGCCTCGTAAGGCACCAGCTGCACCTCGTCGCGGTCGTTGTCGACGACGTGCGCGAGCTGCTGCACGTCGTCGTAGCCGATCACAACGATGTCATGGCGACTCATCTGAAGGCGCACGCGCAGGTAGGGCAGCTCTGCGATGTCGGCCCACACAAGGGCTGGGCGACCGGCGCGCACGGCATCGCGCACGTAGGTCCAGCCCACCTGGGGGTCCTCCGTGGCGTGCACGGTGACCACGGCGCCGAGTCGTGTCGGGAGATCGGTCTCCAGGTCCCCGCCCCGACCCACGAGGTACACCGGTGGCATGAGCGCTGCATTCCGGACGTAGGAGAGGTCCAGCGACCCGCTTAGCGCGAAGACGAGGCCCTCGTCGGGCGGGCCTTCCCAGCCGAGCCCGGCCCATTCGAGGAGGTCGCGCATCGCGCCCGAGCCGCAGTGGCCGCCACGTCGGTGCGGGTAGGGAACCGCGACGGCGTCGCTCGAGCTGGCCATGGAACTCATTCCTAAAGACAATTTGCATGATTTGTTCCAACCTAAGGCACGAGCATCTCATTGTCATGGCCAGGTCCGATGTGACATGAGTCCGTTGGGCACCACGGTCGCTATCGTGTCCACCGTGTCATCCCCCTCCATGCGCGATCGGTACCGCGAGCACGTCCGCACGGCTGTGGTGGAGGCTGCTCACGACCTGATCGCCGATCGAGGCTGGGAGCGAGTCCGCATGGGTGAGATCGCCGAGGCAGTCGGGATTTCACGCGCCCTGCTCTATAAAGAGTTCGGCGACAAGCCCGGATTGGGAGAGGCCGTCGTCCTGAGGGAGGCGGCGCGCTTCATCGAGGGCATCGAAGGAGTGCTCGCGCACCACGACGCCGATGCTGCTCGCGGCCTCGCGGCCTCGGTGAAATTCGTGCTCGAGGAAGCTGAGAACAGCTCTCTACTCAGGGCGGTGCTGATCGCCAACCGCGATTCCTCCCCGACCGCGACGGGCATTCTCCCCCTGATGACGACCTCCGCGCAGCTGCTGGAACTGGCCTCGAACTCGTTGGCACGGTGGCTCATGGCTCACGTGCCCGGGGTGCAGGCCGACGATGTGGCGGACGCTGCGGAGGCTCTGGTGAGGCTCACCGTGAGCCATCTAGCCCTGCCCACCATGTCCCGCAAGGACACTTCACGGAAGATCACCGAGGTCGGACTGAGGTACCTCGGGCTCTCCGTCGAAGCGGCGACGTCCGAAGCCACGACCTGACGTACACTCCCAGCCGGTGATCGGGTCCGCCGCCACCGCAAGGACCAAAAGCCAGAGCTTCTACGGCCACTTCTACATCGAGCACAACCGGGGCCATCACGTCCGCGTCGCCACACCGGAGGACCCCGCCAGCAGCAGGTACGGCGAGAACTTCTACCAGTTCTGGCCGCGTACGGTCGGTGGTTCCCTCAAGAGTGCCTGGAACATCGAGAAGAAGCGCTACGCGCGCAAGAAGCAGCACCCGTTCCGGATCGGCAACGACGTGCTCAACGCGTGGCTGATGTCGGCGGTGCTGTGGGGCGCGATGATCGCGTGGCTCGGTGTCGGCATCACGCCGTACCTCGTCATCCAGGCTGTCGTGGGATTCTCGCTCCTCGAGGTGGTCAAGCACATGGAGC
Source organism: Nocardioides sp. 31GB23 (assembly GCF_040012395.1). Classification (NCBI taxonomy): domain Bacteria; kingdom Bacillati; phylum Actinomycetota; class Actinomycetes; order Propionibacteriales; family Nocardioidaceae; genus Nocardioides; species Nocardioides sp. 31GB23. The sequence goes on from NZ_JBDYKJ010000070.1 coordinate 24,091, forward strand.
ACTACGGGATGGTGCGCTAGAAGGTTGGCGCACCCGGCAAGGAACGCTACGAGCGTGTCGACCCCAGCCACAGCTGGAACTCCAACAACATCGCGACCAATGTGCCCCTGCACCACCTGCAGCGGCACTCCGACCATCACGCCAACCCGACCCGGCGCTACCAGACACTGCGCGACTTCGAGGAGTCGCCGGTCCTGCCCACCGGCTACGCCTGGCATGATCGTCCTCGCCCTCTTCCCCCCGGTGTGGCGAAGGGTGATGGATCACCGCGTGCTCGCCCACTTCAACGGTGACCTCACGTGCGCCAACCTGAGCCCCCGCAAACGCGACAAGATCCTCACCAGGTATCCCGCACCGGAGACGACCCCGACCCGGGAGTCAACGGATGCACTCGGTTCGGGGGCCGCACCAGCGTGCATATTGTCCCGAGGGCGGACATCCTCGCGCATGCCGCCGATCGTGGGAACCAGGCCCACAAGCCCGGCGCCTCTTGGTCCACCTCCGAGTTCGAGCTCTACGTGAAAAGTGAATCGCCCCGGGTTTCGTGGAGGCTCGGTTACTTGGAACCAGCCCCGGTCGGGACGGGTGCTTCACGGTAGTGCTCGGGCCGGATGCTGGCCCAGTGGTTGGCCTCGAACTCGGCGGGCGGGACGAGCCCGATCTCGCCGTGAAGGCGCCTGTGGTTGAACCAGTCGACGTACTCGGCGGCGGCGATCTCGACGTCGCTCACGGACTTCCAGCCGCCCTTAGGGCTCATGACCGGGTTGCGGATGCACTCGGCCTTGAACAGCGAGTTGAGCGCCTCGGCCATCGCGTTGTCATACGAATCTCCTCGGCTTCCGACCGACGCGACGGCCTCGGCCTCGGCGAGTCGCTCGGTGTATCGAATCGCTCGATACTGACTGGGTTCAACCGGTGGTAGCAACACCAGCTTGGTGGAGCAATCGTAGGTGCTCGTCGAGGGCCTCTGCTGGGGTC
>NZ_JBDYKJ010000071.1:0-24883 GCF_040012395.1 Nocardioides sp. 31GB23
TGAGCGCGCGCTGACGCGCACGCTACGCGGCAGATGAGCGCGCGCTGACGCGCACGCTACGCGGCAGATGAGCGCGCCTTGCCCGTGCAACCTTTCGGCATGCTGAGGCGTCAGATAGTCATGACGAGTCTGCGCGGTCTCGGTCTGGTAACGCTGGCGATACTGCTGCTGGGCTTTGGCGCCGTGATGGCGGACTCGTCGGACGGAGCCGCGAGTCCTGTCATCACTCGGGTTGCGGACCCCAAGATTCCTTACCCGACCGCAGGCATCAGTGGACGTCTCGACCTGCGTGAAGGCTGCTTGATGATCGGTCAAAGCGTCGTGTTCTGGCCTCCGGGAACGTCGTGGGACGAATCGCGACGTGAGGTTGTCTTCGAAGGCGACTTCCAAGGATCGCCGAACGCTCTGGTCGACTCGATCTTCACCGGGGGTGGCGGGACGTTCGCTTGGAGGGACGATCTGAACGGCGTCTTGATAGGCGACGCAGAAGTCGCACTGCGAGAGTGCATCAACAAGACCGGCGCGACGCACGCGCTGCTGGCCTACCCGGAGAGTCCGTAGGCGGGAGACCTCCGCAAGCAGGACCCCCACTGATCGCGGCAGATTCGGACGTTGCTGCCTCGGTTCTCTGGAAGGCTGACCGAATGAGCGAAGTCCGGACTGTCGTTGTGGCTGAGGGCGTTGCCCCGGATGGGGAGCCCTGGACGCTCCACTACGCGCCTAAAGGCGATCGGGGGTATCCACACCACCTGGCCCTCTTCGTGAACGGAGCCGAGCGCGAGAGCGGGTCCGGATTCGACGTCCCCGGAACGACTGAAATCGGGTTCGGCGGTGGGCTAACGCCTGGGGAGGGAAACTACTACCTGTACGGGCTCACCACCTCTCGCATCCGGACGGTGCGTGCAGAGAGTCACGACGACGCCCGACACTCCGAGGCGTCAACGGCTGCATTCCCTGTCGAAGCGACAGCGGGCGGGGACGCGCTGCGCATCTTCGTCCTGGTTCGGCCCGCGATCGAAGACGTGACTGCTCTTGTGGGCCTGGACCAAGCCGGGCGCGAGGTGCAGCGAATACCCCTCATTGGGCCGCCAGAACGGTCGTAGCAAGCGCCCGACCATCGGCATGAGCGATCGCTTCTCACCCCGGCGTGTCGAACGTCAGATCGCTGGTCCGGAAGTGCTCGCTCCCCTTGGACGGCTCAACAAGCACCAGGAAGTCAGCCAGGGCGTTCGGTCCTCGCTTGCCCGAGCCGTCGCGCGCTCCCGGCTCCTCGTCCCACGCAATGATCTTTGCGCGGACCGCGTACCTGCCCTCCGGCAAGGACAGGCTCACAGGACTTGCCGACGGGTCGCCGACGGTTTCGACTCCGCTGAGAACAAGTGGGCTGCCGTCCGCTACGAGGAGGTAGGGCTCGCTGGTGACGACCGTGCAAGCGGCTTCTCGCTCCGTCGCAGCGTCTGGGGCAACGGCGAGGCGCACACCCCATGCGCCGTCACTCTGGATACCGATTGGAACAAGTTCCCCGGACTGGATCGCGTCATCGAGTCGATCGTTCACTCGCTCCTCCCACACCTCGTAGCCATCGACATCGGCAAAGGCTGAGGACCTCCAGAGAGCGAGCATTCCGGCGTTGGTCGCAACGGTGGCGATGTCGTTCGCAGGCACGCGCAGAGACTAGGCGAACCGCTGGACACCGCGACCGCTCATCGACAGAGCCGGATCATTCGGTTCGTCATCACGGACGACCGCGCACGACCCTGGCCGTCGACGTCCTCGCTGGGGACACCCGATCGACATCATCGTCGCAGGTCAGCACGGGTGCAGCGCCACTGTCGGTGGCTGGTGCTTGAGTGGGTGCATGCTGATCGAGACGGACCTCGCGGGTGGTCCGGTGCGGGTCGATGACCTGGACCGGGACTCGGTGCTGTGGTTCGCCGAGCAGGCCAAGGCCCGTGAGGCCGCGGCGGCCCGTGCGGTGCTGCACGCCACGATCCGCTGGTGCGAGACCAACACCGTCGACGACCCGAGGCTGGCGGCGGGGTTCGGGGAGGTCGGGGGCGACCTGGACTGCCCGGAGAAGATCGGTGGCGACGGGCGCCCGATGGTCGCCGCGTTCTCCGCCGAACCCCTCGCAGCAGCGATGGAGATCTCCACCACCGCCGCCCTGGCCCTGATGGCCGATGCGCTCGAGCTGGCGCACCGGCTGCCGCGGGTGATGGCCCGCGTGGAGGCCCTCGAGGTGCCGGTGTGGCGTGCACGCAGCATCGCCCAGGCCACCAGCAGCCTCTCACCCGAGGCGGCGGCCTACGTCGACGCCGAGATCGCCGCCCGCGCCCACCGGGTCGGGCCGGTGGTGCTGGCCCGGCTGGTCGAGACCGCTCGGGCCCGCTACGACACCGACGCACTCGAAGAGGCCGAGCAGAAGGCGCGGGAGTCGTGGGACGTCGCCGTGACCCATGCCGGGGCGCGTGACGGACGGTGGTTGGGGACCTCGTGGATGCAGATCACCGGCGACACCGCCACCCTGGCCGACCTCCACGACCTGGTGGGGCGTACCGCCCACGACCTGCTGGCCACCTACCCCGACCTGCCCCTGGCCCGGCGCCGGGTGCTGGCGCTGCAGGTCATCGTCGACCGGGCCCGCGCCCACGGCGACAGCCCCGCACCGACCCGGCCCTACAAGGCCTACGTGCACCTCACCGCGACCCCCGAGGGTGACATCGCACCCCTGGGGCGGGTGGAGGACCTCGGCCCCGCCACCAGCGCGATGATCCGTGACTGGCTCACCGGCGCCCGGGTCACGGTGACCCCGGTCCTCGACCCCGACCGCGGCGACCCCGTCGATGCCCACGACCCGCCGGAGTGGATGCGCGAGCTGGTCGTCCTGCGCGACCAGCACTGCGTCTTCCCCGACTGCCGCCGCCCAGCAAGGCGCTGCGACCTCGACCACATCGACCCCTACGACCCACACGGACCACCCGGCCAAACCCATCCAGGCAACCTCGCCCCACTCTGCAGACGACATCACCGGGCCAAGACCACCACCGACCCCACCAAACGATGGCGCTACCGGCGGATGGACCACGGCCACTACACCTGGACCGGACCCCAGGACCAACGACTCGTCGTCGTGCCCGGCATCGGCACCTACTCCTCCTCGGTGACCCCGGAGTAGGCCACGACGCCGCGCCGCATCGAGGCGATGGCCTGGCGCGCCGTGCGCCGCACCGGCGAGTCACCGGCGGCGTCGGCGACCTGGCCGGCCAGGTCGAGCAGCTGCTTCATCCACCGCACGAAGTCACCGGCGGCCAGCTCGCTCTCACCGAGCACGTCGTCGAGGTCGTCGCCCTCGCACCAGCGGTAGGCGATCCAGGCGAAGCCGAGGTCGGGCTGACGCAGGTAGTCGAGCTTGTGGTCCTTCTCGAGGTGGTCCAGGTCGCCCCACAGCCGCACCATCGCGCCGATGGCGTCCTTGGTGGGCCCACCAGGCACCCGCGGCGACGAGGCGTCGTCAGGTCGGCGAGCCTCGAAGACCAGCGTCGACAGGGCAGCGGCCAGGCCGGAGGGCGACAGGTCGTCCCAGACCCCCAGGCGCAGCGACTCGGCGGCCACCAGGTCCATGTCGGAGTAGAGCCGGCGCAGGTGCATGCCCTGCTCGGTCACCGAGGCGTCGGTGCCCTCGTCGGTCAGGTAGCCCAACGCCGTCAGCACCTCGCAGACCCGGTCGAACTGGCGCGCCACGGTGTTGGTGCGGCTCTCCACCCGACGGGCCAGGGTCGCGGCGTCGCGCTCGAGCTTGAAGTAGCGCTCGGCCCAGCGGGAGTGGTCCTCGCGCTCGGCGCACTCGTGGCACGGGTGCGCCTTGAGCCGGCGGCGCAGCTCGGTCACCTCGCTCTCCCACGCGCTGGGCTCGCCACCGTGGGGACGGCCCGGCGCCTGCGCGCCCTTGCGCAGGTGGCGCGGCGGCAGGTCCCGGGTGCGCATCCGCAGCTGGGCCGCCAGGTCGCGGCGCATCTGCGGGTTGCGGGCGTTGAAGGAGCGCGAGATCTTCAGCCGCGTCAGGGCCTCGACCGGCTCGGGGAAGTCCATCATCGCCAGCCGGCGCGACTGCTTCTCCAGCGTGACCACCAGCGGGCGCGGGCCCTCCGGCGACCAGCCGGGGTCGACCACGACGGCGTACCCGGCGAACTTGCCGGTGGGCACCTCGATGACGTCGCCGGGCTTGAGGTGGCGCAGCGACTCGATGGCCTCCGCGCGCCGGTCGGCGCGCCGGGCCTTGTTGGCGCCCTTCTCGACGTCGCTGATCTGGCGGCGCAGCGCGGCGTACTCCATGAAGTCGCCCAGGTGGCACTGCGCGGCCTCGGCGTAGCCCTCCAGCGCGTCCTCGCTCTTGCGCAGCTGGCGCGCCAGGCCCACGACGGCCTTGTCGGCCTGGAACTGCGCGAAGGACTGCTCGAGCAGCTCGCGCGCGGTGTGCCGCCCGAACTGGTGCACCAGGTTGACGGCCATGTTGTACGACGGGCGGAACGACGAGCGCAGCGGATAGGTGCGCGTCGAGGCCAGCCCCGCCAGCTCGCGCGGGTTCATCCCCGGCTGCCAGAGCACGACGCCGTGGCCCTCGGTGTCGAGGCCGCGGCGTCCGGCGCGTCCGGTGAGCTGGGTGTACTCCCCCGGCGTGATGTCGGCGTGGGTCTCGCCGTTCCACTTCGAGAGCTTCTCGATGACCACGGTGCGCGCCGGCATGTTGATGCCCAGCGCGAGGGTCTCGGTGGCGAAGACGACCTTGCACAGGCCGCGCTCGTAGAGCTCCTCCACGCACTGCTTGAAGGCCGGCAGCATGCCGGCGTGGTGCGCGGCCACGCCACGGGTCAGTCCGTCGAGGAAGTCGTGGTAGCCCAGCACGTGCAGGTCGTCGGCCGAGAGGTGCGAGCAGGCGTTCTCGACGTAGGCGAAGATCTCGTCGCGCTCGCGCGGGCTGGTCAGCCGCACCCCGGCGTTGAGGCACTGGGTGACCGCCGCGTCGCAGCCGACCCGGCTGAAGATGAAGACGATCGCCGGCAGCAGGCCCTCGCGGTCGAGCCGGTCGATGACGTCGGCCCGGCTGGGGATCCACACCCGGCGACCGTTGCCGACCTGCTTGGCCGGCGACGAGCGGCCCGGCTGCGAGCGCCCCCGCGGGGAGCGGCGGTCCTTGATGCGCGAGGCCGCCCAGTCGTCGCGGGCGACCTTGAGCAGGTCGTCGTTGACCGGGGCGCCCTCCTTGACGAAGCCGGCCGCCGCGTCGACGTCGGAGGAGGCGAAGAGGTCGAGCAGGCGGCGCCCCACCATCACGTGCTGGAAGAGCGGCACCGGCCGCTTCTCCTCCACGATCGTGGTGGTCTCGCCGCGCACCGTCTCGAGCCACTCGCCGAACTCCTCGGCGTTCGAGACCGTGGCCGAGAGCGAGACCAGCGCCACCGACTCGGGCAGGTGGATGATGACCTCCTCCCACACCGCGCCCCGCGAGCGGTCGGCGAGGTAGTGCACCTCGTCCATCACCACGAAGCCCAGGCCCATCAGCGTCGAGGAGCTGGCGTAGAGCATGTTGCGCAGCACCTCGGTGGTCATCACCACGATCGGAGCCTCGCCGTTGACGGTGTTGTCACCGGTCAGCAGGCCGACCTGGTCGGCGCCGTAGCGGTCCACCAGGTCGTGGTACTTCTGGTTCGACAGCGCCTTGATCGGCGTGGTGTAGAACGCCTTGCGGCCCGTCGCCAGCGCCAGGTGGATCGCGAACTCGCCCACGATGGTCTTGCCGGAGCCGGTGGGCGCCGCGACCAGCACGCCGCGGCCCTCCTCGATCTCGCGGCAGGCCTGCACCTGGAACTCGTCGAGCGGGAAGGCGTAGAGGGCGCGGAAGTCCTTGAGCACCGGGTGCTCGCGGGTACGCCGGAACTGCGCGTACCGCTCCGACGGGGACAGCTCGTCGGTCGTCATGGTCCCAACCTACGCGAGGCCCCGAAGCACGCGTGGTACGCCGCCGGCGCGCTCAGCCCAGCACCCGCAGCGCGCCCGGCACCGCCTCGATCTCCAGCGGCAGCGCGCCGAACCGCTCGCCGTCGGCGTACCCGACGATCCCGGGCGCCGAGACCCGCACCCGTCGCACGCGGTGGTGCTCGTAGGCCGGGTGCGAGCTGACGCTGCCGGTGAAGAGCCGGGGGTAGGTGCGCACCAGGGCCGGCTTGCTCATCGGCTTGATCACGACCACGTCGAGCAGGCCGTCGTCGAGCAGCGCCCCCTCGGTGATCCGCAGCCCGCCGCCGAAGGACGGGCCGTTGCCCACCGAGACCATCATCGCCTCCAGCTCGCGGGTGGCGCCGTCGAGCTCGAGGACGTAGGGCAGCGGCGCGAAGGTGCGCAGCTCGGCCAGGGTGGCGATGTTGTAGCGCATCTGGCCGTGCGGCCACGTCATCCGGTTGGCCCGCTCGTTGACCACCGCGTCGAAGCCCGCGCACAGCACCGTCACGAAGCAGCGGCCCCGGCTCTCGCGGGCCAGGTCGATCGCCCGGCTGCGGCCCGCCAGCACCGCCGCAGCCACGTGGTCGGCGGCCGCGGCGGGGTCTCGACGGGGCAGGTCGAGGTAGCGGGCCACGTCGTTGCCGGTGCCGGCCGGTACGACGCCGAGCGGCGTCGCGGTGCCCGCGAGCACCTGCGCGGCCAGGTGCACCAGGCCGTCCCCACCGACGACCACCAGGGCCTCGACCCCGGCCGCGACGGCCTCGGCGGCCAGGTCGGCCGCCTCCGCCGCGTCGGCGCCCTGCAGGTCGCGCACCGCCAGGCCCGCCGCACGCAGCCGGGGCAGCGCCGCGCCGCGTGCCGCGGCACCGCGCCCCTTGCCCGCGGTCGGGTTGGTCAGCAGCGCGATCTCGCGCGGGGGCGGCATCCGCCGACCCTAGCGCTCAGCCGCGGCCCGGTCCGGCGTCGTGGCCGATGCGCAGCAGCACCGCGTAGTGCTCCGGGGAGGCGCCGACCGCCTTGGCCAGCCGGCTCAGCGCGTCGAGGGCCAGGTCGGCGTCGAAGGCGGTGCCGGGCACGGCGAGGGTCAGCGGCGAGCCGGCGGTGGCCAGCAGCAGCACCTGGCCGTGCCGCCAGGCGAGGTGGGCGCGCGAACGGGTCTGGTCGTCGAGCACCGGGAGCGGGTAGGCCTCGTCCACGGCCAGCAGGTCGCACGGGTGGTGGTCCTGCTCCCCCGGCCCCTCGAGCCGCCCGGTGACCCGGTGGCCCGTGCGCAGCCCCGAGCCGGCGCGCCACGTCACGTCCTGCTCGCCCAGCCACTCGGGCAGGTCGAAGGGGTCGACCTCGGTGACCGGCCCGGTGTCGTCGGCGCGGCGGGTCACAGGGGCGAGGCCTCGTCGGGCGAGAGCCCGGCGTTGATCTTGCGCTTGGCGCGACGGCGGTCGTTGAAGCGGGCGATGATCTCGGCGACGAAGAACAGCAGCACCATCGGCACGGCCATGAACGTCATCGTGAACGGGTCGGCCGAGGGGGTGGCGATCGCGGCGAAGATGAAGATGCCGATGACGACCCAGGGCCGGTGCTTGCCCAGGCTGGCCCCGGAGACCACGCCGGCCAGGTTGAGCAGCACCACGAAGACCGGGATCTCGAAGGCGATGCCGAAGACCAGCAGGGTGCGGGTGAAGAACTGCAGGTACTCGGAGAACTCGACGATGTTGACGATGCCCTCGGGGTTGAACCCGATCAGGATCTCCAGGCCCTTGGGCAGCGTCAGGTAGCCGAGCAGGATCCCGCCCAGGAACAGCGGCCCGGCGATCGCGGCGAAGACGCGGGTCCACTTGCGCTCGTGGGCGTGCAGGCCCGGCAGGATGAAGGCCCAGATCTGGTAGAGCCAGACCGGGCTGGTGGCCACCAGCGCGGCGAAGCCGCACAGCTTGAGGTAGAGCAGCAGTCCGCCACCCGCGCCGCTGGTCGAGGGGAAGGTGACCTCGTCGCCGAGCTTCTCGCGGGCGCTGTTGTAGGGACCCAGGACCAGGTCGAAGAGCTGGTCGAAGAAGAACAGGGAGACCGCGACGGCCAGGACCAGGGTCAGTGCGACCTTGAGGACCCGGGCGCGCAGCTCACGCAGGTGGTCCGAGAGCGCCATCCGGCCGTCGGCGCCGACGGGGTGCATCGGCTTGCCGAGGAAGAGCTTGGCGATCCCGGAGAGTGTCGACACGAGGGCAGGGGTGTATCAGGCGAGAGCGCTGGGCGGGACCGGGCGGCTCAGCCGTGGTGCTTGTCGGCGGGGTTCGGGGTGGTCGCAGTGCCCGTCTGGGGCGCGGCGTCGTCGGTGCGCGCCGGCGGCAGCTCGCTCGGCGACGGGTCGGGCGTCACCGTGGCCTGGGCGTCCTGGTCGTCCTTGTCGTCGTCGCGCAGGCCCTTGGTCTCGGACTTGAAGATCCGCAGCGCCTGACCGGTGCCGCGCGCGAGCTCGGGCAGCTTGGCGGCACCGAACACGATGATGACGATGGCCAGGATGACCAGCCACTCAGCACCCTGGGGCATTCCGATCATGGGGGTCATGGAGCTTCACTACCTTCTGTCGTGTGGGGGTCGCACGCGGACGGCTCGGCCGGCGAGCGCGAACGTGTCCATGCTACGTGAGGTGTTCGTAGAGACCGAGCGTCCGGCTTGCCTCGTCGAGGAACGTGTCGGTGAACTCTTCGGGTCGCACCACGCGCGCGTGCGGGGCCAGGCGCAGCAGCAGCCGGGTGAGCCAGCGCCCGTCGGCGACCAGGAGGTCGACCTCCCAGGGTGCCTCGGGGCCCTCGCCCAAGGGTCGTACCGCCTCGACGGGGTAGTAGTCCACGACCCAGCGTGCCGGCGGTGCCAGGCGCAGGGTGGCCACCGTCGTGCTGCTCGAGCGGGCGAAGAGGCCCTCGGACAGGTCGCGTGGCGGCTCGGGGTCGGTGGTGGTGCGCGAGTCGAGCACCTCGGCCGCGCTGACGCGGTCGAGCCGGAAAAGCCGGGGCGCGTCGGCGCTGTGGCAGTAGGCGTCGAGGTAGCTCCACCCCTGCCCGCTCACCACGCCGCGCGGGTCGACCACCCGCACCGACTCCTCGTCGCGCGCGGGCACGAAGTAGGTCAGGCGGACCTGGCGGCGCTGGGTGGCGGCCTCCTGCAGCCGCCGCGCCAGCAGCGCGGTGTCGACGTCGGCGCCGTCGCGGCCGGGGTCGATGCGCGCCGAGCCGGCCTCGGCCGCTGCCGCCTCGAGCTTGGCCAGGGCACGGTCGACGACCTGCCGGGTGTCCTGGCTCGCGCCGTTGCGCAGCGCGCGCAGCGCCACGATCACCGCGCTGGCCTCGGTCGGGGTCAGGCGCAGCGGGCGGGCGAGGTAGTCGGCGTTCGAGATCCGGATGACGCCGTCGCCGCCGGGATCCTCGAGGGCGTCGAGGTCGACGTCGATCAGGTCGTCGGGGTAGCCGCCCGGCAGACCGCACATCAGCAGGACCTTGAGGTCCTTGAGCAGCTGGTGGGGGCTGACGCCCAGCGCGACGGCGGCCTCGTCGAGGCGCACCGAGTCGCGGGCGTGCAGGTAGGGCACCAGGGTCAGCAGCCGGGCGACCTGGTCCTTGGCGCCCGAGGCTGCCGGGCGCGGTGTCGTCTCGCTCATCGGCGCTCCCCCGCGGCGGTCTCCAGCGTGGTGCGCAGGCGCGCCACGACCTCGGCCCGCAGGTCGAGGGGCTCCTCCACGACCACGGCGCTGCCGTGGCCCAGCACCTCGTCGGCCAGGCCGAGCGAGCTGCGCGTGAGCACGAGGCGGTCCCACGTCGTGGTGTCGTCGGGGCCCACCACGTCGGTCTCGATGCTGTCGGCACCGCGGCGCAGCAGGTGGCCGGCGCCGCGCCGCACCAGCAGCACCGCCTGCTCCGGCGCGGGGGTGGGGGCCAGCCGTCGGGTCAGGGCCTGCAGGTCGGTGCCCGGCGGCACGTCGTACGCCGCCGCGGGGCCGCGGCGCCGTGCCTGGCCCTGCACGCGCGAGAGCCGGAAGACCCGCTCCTCGCCCCGGTCGGTGTCGTGGCCCACGACGTACCAGCGCCCGGAGTGCCGCGCGACGCCCCAGGGCTGCAGGTGCCGGGTGATGGTCTCGGCGGAGCCGGCGGTGCGGTAGTCGAACTCGACCTCGCAGCGCTCCTGGGTGGCCTCCCAGAAGACGTCGAAGGACGGCTCGTCGGCGCTCAGGCGCGGCTCGACGATGTCGAGGGCGCTGACGTCGACGTCGATGCCGGCGGCGCTCAGCTTGCGCACCGCGTCGGTCGTGGCCTCGGCCAGGCGCGCGTGCTGCCAGACCCGGGTGGCCAGGCCGATCACCGCCGCCTCGTCGGCCTCGAGCTCGATGGCGGGCAGCCCGAGCTGCTCGGGCTGGATGCGGTAGCCGGGCTCGTCGTCGAAGTAGGCGTCCATGTGGCCCACCTCGATCGGCACGCCGAGGCTGCGCAGCTCCTCCTTGTCGCGCTCGAACATCTTCTCGAAGGCGTCGTCGGTGGAGCCGGGGTAGAGGATCGAGCGGATCCGCTGCTTGGGCACGAAGTGGCGCTGGACGAGCAGCATGATGAGCAGGTTCATCAGCCGCTCGCTCTTGCGTACCGCCGCCATGCCGCTCCTCCCCTGCTCGTCTCGTCGTGCTGTCGTGTGCTGCGTCGTGCTGGTGGCTGCTACTCGGCGGCCGGGCTCTCCTGCTCGCTCGGCGAGCCGGAGACCGGGCTGGGCGCCTCGGGCTCCTCCTCGCTGAGCTCGGGCTCCTCCTCGGCCGCCTCGTCGGCGGCGTCGGCCGCCGCGGGCCGCGGGGCCACGCCGAGGATGTCGACGAGGAAGTAGAGCGTGTCGGTGCCCTTGATCTTGGCGCTCTCGTTGCCCTGCGGGCCGTAGCCCAGCTCGGGCGGGACCACCAGCCAGACCCGGCTGCCGACGCTCCGGCCGGCCAGGCCCTGGTTCCAGCCCGCCACGAACCCACCGGGGCCCAACGTGCCCACCAGCGGGGTCGCGCCGAAGCTGGTGTCGAACGGCTTGGGCTTGGCGTAGACCGAGCCCAGGTAGTCGACCATCACCGAGTCGCCCTTGCGCACGACCGGGCCGGCGCCCTCGACGACGGTCTCGACCTGCAGCTCGCCTGTCGGCTTGGGGATGCCCTTGAAGCGCATCGACTCCGGCAGCCCGTCCTCGTCGAGCACCAGGTCGGGCGCGATGCCCTCACCCTCCTCGGCGTAGGGCACGTCGACGGGGGTCGGGCCCAGCACGTCCATCACCAGCAGCAGCGGGTCCTTGTTGTTCACGCCCAGGGCGGCGTTGCCGACCTCGCCGAAGAGCTCGGAGGACTCGAAGCCCACCGCGACCCGGTCGCCGACCCGGCGCCCGGACAGCGCCTCGGTGAAGACCTCGGGCAGCTCGTTCGAGCCCAGGTCCAGCACCTCGGGGGTGGCCTCGGCGTAGGTGCTGATCGCCGTGGACTCGTCGAAGCCGTTGCTGAGCAGGTACTGCACCAGCACGGACGAGTCGTCGTCGAGCTCGGCGCCCTCACCCTCCGCGAGCACCTCCACCTCGACGTCGCCGGTCTGGTCGACGTCCTCGGTCCACTCGACCTCGGGCTCCTCGCCGACCTCGCCGGTGACCTCGACCGAGGAGACCACGCTGCGCACGTCGTCGGAGCCGTCCGACCCGCAGGCCGCCAGGGCCGGGATCAGCAGAGCAGGTACGAGGAGGGCCATCGGCCGTCCGGGGCGTCGCAACACCGGGAACATCCTTCACGTCGCAGGACTCGGGCGCCACCGCGCTCGCGCCGGTGACCACGGGCACCCTATCCGCCCGGCACCAGCCGGCGGGGCCGGGGCTACATGCCCTCGATGAGGCGCTGCACCCGGTCGTCGTGGGCCTTGAAGGGGTCCTTGCACAGCACCGTGCGCTGGGCCTGGTCGTTGAGCTTGAGGTGCACCCAGTCGACGGTGAAGTCGCGCCGCCGCTCCTGGGCGCGCCGGATGAACTCGCCGCGCAGCCGGGCACGGGTGGTCTGGGGCGGCACCGACTTGGCCTCGAAGATCTTCAGGTCGGTGCTGACGCGCGCGACCTGGCCGCGCTTCTCGAGCAGGTAGTAGAGGCCGCGCCCGCGGTGGATGTCGTGGTAGGCCAGGTCGAGCTGGGCGACCCGGGCGTGGCCGAGCGGCAGCCCGTGCTTGGCCCGGTAGGCCTCCATCAGCTTCCACTTGATCACCCAGTCGATCTCGCGGTCGACCAGGCCCAGGTCGTCGGACTCCACCGCCTTGAGGGTGCGCTCCCACAGGTCGAGGGCCTGCTCGATCACCGGGGTGCTGATCTCGCGCCGGTCGACGAAGTCGCGCGCCTTGGAGAGGTACTCCGCCTGGATCTCCAGCGCGCTGGCCTCGCGGCCGTTGGCCAGGCGCACCTTGCGCCGCCCGGTGGTGTCGTGGGCGATCTCGCGGATCGCGCGGATCGGGTTCTCCATCGTGAGGTCGCGCATCACCACGCCCTCCTCGATCATCCGCAGCACGAGGTCGCAGCTGGCGACCTTGAGCAGGGTGGTCGTCTCCGACATGTTCGAGTCGCCCACGATGACGTGCAGGCGCCGGTACTTCTCGGCGTCGGCGTGCGGCTCGTCGCGGGTGTTGATGATCGGGCGCGAGCGGGTGGTGGCGCTGCTGACGCCCTCCCAGATGTGCTCGGCGCGCTGCGAGACCGAGTACGACGCCCCGCGCGGGGTCTGGGTGACCTTGCCGGCGCCGACGATGATCTGGCGGGTCACCAGGAACGGGATGAGGATGTCGGCCAGCCGGGAGAACTCCCCCGCCCGCCCGACCAGGTAGTTCTCGTGGCAGCCGTAGGAGTTGCCGGCGGAGTCGGTGTTGTTCTTGAACAGGTAGATCTCGCCGGCGATCCCCTCGTCGTGCAGGCGCTGCTCGGCGTCGAGCAGCAGTCCCTCGAGGACCCGCTCACCGGCCTTGTCGTGGGTGACCAGCTCGGCGATGTCGTCGCACTCCGGCGTCGCGTACTCGGGGTGGCTGCCCACGTCGAGGTAGAGCCGGGCGCCGTTGCGCAGGAAGACGTTGCTGCTGCGCCCCCAGCTGACGACCTTGCGGAACAGGTAGCGCGCCACCTCGTCGGGGCTGAGTCGTCGCTGCCCCTTGAACGTGCACGTGACGCCGTACTCGTTCTCGATCCCGAAGATCCGGCGGTCCATGTGTGAACACTACGACCAGCGTGGTCGTCGTGGGGGGACCTCCGGGACTCAGGGGGCGATCGGGGGCTCGTCGTCGCCCGCCGGGGCCGCGGGGGACGCGGTCGCCGCCGGGGACACGTGGGCGAGGACCTGCTCGATGCGCGCCGGGCTCAGCCTGCTGAACTTGCGCGGCTGGCTGCGGGTGCGGTCGAGGACGGCGACCTCGAGGTCCTTCGCCGCGATCGTGCGGTCCTCGGTCTCGCTGTGGCCCAGCGCGGCGACGGCGAGCGCCAGGGCGCTGTCGAGATCGGCGTCGGGACGGTAGTGCTGCTCGAGGTAGCCGGCGACCGACTCGGCCGCGCCGCCCATGACGGCGTACTGGTGCTCGTCGGCGACCTGGCCGTCGTAGGTCAGCCGGTAGAGCTGGTCCTCGACGCTGCTGCGCCCGATCTCGGCCACGAACAGCTCGACCTCGTAGGGCTTCTCCCCGCCGCTCGAGAAGATCGTGCCCAGCGTCTGGGCGTAGGCGTTGGCCAATCCGCGCCCGCTCACGTCACGGCGGTCGTAGGCGTAGCCGCGCATGTCGGCCAGCCGCACCCCCGCGATGCGCAGGTTCTCGAACTCGTTGTAGCGACCGACGGCCGCGAAGGCGATGCGGTCGTAGATCTCCGAGACCTTGTGCAGCGCCTGGGAGGGGTTCTCGGAGGCGAAGAGGATGCCGTCGGCGTACTGGACGGCCACGACCGATCGGCCGCGGGCGATGCCCTTGCGGGCGAAGTCGGCCCGGTCCTTCATCAGCTGCTCGGGCGAGACGTAGAAGGGAGCGCTCATCGGCTCAGGCACCTCCGGTCAGCGGGGCGTGGGGTCCGTCCGGCCGGCCCATCCGGCCGGCGATGACGCGCTCGGAGACCTCCGCGACGCGCTCCTCCTCGATCGTGCGCCCACCCTCGGCGCCGATCAGGTGCACCATCGGGAAGATCCGCCGCGCCACGTCGGGCCCGCCGGTGGCGGAGTCGTCGTCGGCGGCGTCGTAGAGCGCCTGCACGGCCAGGGTGATGACGTCGTCCTCGCCCAGGTCGGGGCGGTAGAGCTTCTTCAGCGCGCCCCGGGCGAAGAGCGAGCCGGAGCCCACCGCGTGGTAGCCGGTCTCCTCGTAGCGCCCGCCGGTCACGTCGTAGCTGAAGATGCGCCCGGCCGCGGCGTCGACGTCGTAGCCGACGAAGAGCGGCACCACGGCGAGGCCCTGCATGGCCATCCCGAGGTTGCCGCGGATGAGCGCCGAGAGCCGGTTCGCCTTGCCGTCGAGGCTGAGCCGGGTGCCCTCGATCTTCTCGTAGTGCTCGAGCTCGGTCTGGAAGAGCCGCACCAGCTCGACGGCCAGCCCGGCCGTGCCGGCGATGCCGGCGGCGGAGAACTCGTCGGTGGCGAAGACCTTCTCGATGTCGCGCGAGGCGATAATGTTGCCCATCGTGGCGCGGCGGTCACCGGCCAGCAGCACCCCGCCGGGGTACGTCGCCGCCACGATCGTGGTGCCGTGCGGCGCCAGGTCGTGGGCCTGTCCCGCGGGCAGCGTGCGGCGCCCCGGCAGCAGCTCGGGCGACTGGGAGGCCAGGAAGTCGGCGAAGGACGACGTGCCGGGCTGCAGGTAGCCGGCCGGCAGGCGCGGGTCGCCCCCGCTCACTGGCCGCCCTTCTGGATGAACGACTTCACGAAGTCCTCGGCGTTGGACTCCAGCACGTCGTCGATCTCGTCGAGGATGTCGTCGACGTCGCTGTCGAGCGCCTCCTTGCGCTCGGCGACGTCGGTCTCCGGGGCGGTCTCGACCGACTCCTCGGTCTCCGTCGACTTGCGCGGCTGCTTCTGCTCCTGGGCCATGCTCCGACCCTAGCCGACGGGCCCGCCTCAGCTGGTGAGGGCCGCGAAGAGCTCGGAGGCGCTGGTGCAGCGGTCCATCAGCTCGCCCACGTGGGCCCGGCTGCCGCGCAGCGGGTCGATCGTCGGCACCCGCTGCAGCGACTCGCGCCCCGGCAGGTCGAAGATCACGGAGTCCCACGACGCCGCCGCCACCGCGTCGGGGAACTTCTCCAGGCAGCGGCCCCGGAAGTAGGCCCGCGTGTCGTGCGGCGGGTCGTGCATCGCGTCCTCGACCGCGGCGTCGTCGAGCAGCCGCTCGATGCGCCCGGCCCGGACCAGGCGCTGGTAGAGCCCCTTGTCGGGACGGATGTCGGAGTACTGGTAGTCGATGAGCTGCAGCTTGGCGTCGTCCCAGGCCAGGGCGTCGCGCTGGCGGTACTGCTCGAGCAGCTTGAGCTTGGCCACCCAGTCGAGCTCGCCGGCCAGCGACATCGGGTCGCGCTCGAGCCGGTCGAGCACCGACTCCCAGCGGGCGAGCACGTCGACGGTCTGGGGGTCGGCGTCGGCGCCGAGCCGGTCCTCGACGTACTTGCGCGCCAGGTCGAGGTACTCCATCTGCAGCTGCACCGCGGTGAGGCGGCGCCCGTCGCGCAGCGTCAGCAGGTGCGTGAGGCCCGGGTCGTGGGAGACCGCCCGCAGAGCGGAGACGGGGCTCTCGACGCTCAGGTCGGCGTCGATGAACCGGTCCTCGATCATCGCCAGCACCAGGGCGGTGGTGCCGACCTTGAGGTACGTCGAGACCTCCGCGAGGTTGGCGTCGCCGATGATGACGTGCAGTCGGCGGTACTTCTCGGGGTCGGCGTGCGGCTCGTCGCGGGTGTTGATGATGGGGCGCTTGAGCGTGGTCTCGAGGCCGACCTCGACCTCGAAGAAGTCGGCGCGCTGGCTGATCTGGTAGCCGTGCTCGCGCCCGTCGGGGCCGATGCCGACACGTCCGGCCCCGCAGACGACCTGGCGGCTGACGAAGAACGGCGTCAGGTGGTGCACGATGTCGGCGAACGGCGTGGAGCGGCGCATCAGGTAGTTCTCGTGCGCGCCGTAGGAGGCGCCCTTGCCGTCGGTGTTGTTCTTGTAGAGCACGATCGGCGCCCCGCCCGGGAGCTGCCCGGCACGCCGGGCGGCGTCGAGCATCACCAGCTCGCCGGCCTTGTCCCAGCGCACGATGTCGAGGGGCGTGGTGACCTCGGGGGTGGAGAACTCCGGGTGGGCGTGGTCGACGTAGAGGCGTGCGCCGTTGGTGAGGATGACGTTGGCCAGCCCCAGGTCCTCGTCGGTGAGCTGGGACTGGTCGGCCACCTGGCGCGACATGTCGAAGCCTCGGGCGTCGCGCAGCGGCGACTCCTCCTCGAAGTCCCACCGGGCCCGGCGTGCCTTCACGGTCGCGCTCGCGTAGGCGTTGACCACCTGCGAGGACGCGACCATCGGGTTCGCGCCCGGCTGGCCCGGCACCGAGATGCCGTACTCGACCTCGGTCCCCATCACCCGTCTGACACTCATGCCCCGAGCCTACGCGGGGCGCCTGCGCGAGGTCCGGCCGTAGGGTCGGGGCATGAGCATGTGGGAGGAACGCGTCCTGCCGCGCCTGGTCGACCGGGCGCTGGCGGGGCCGCCGGTGCAGCAGCTGCGGGCAGCCACCTGCGCGGGCCTCACCGGCCGTGTCCTGGAGATCGGGTTCGGGTCGGGGCTCAACATCGAACACCTGCCGCCGGAGGTGGTCTCGCTCGACGCGGTCGAGCCCTCCGACCTGGGCTGGTCGTTGTCGCAGGACCGGCGCAGCGAGAGCCGGGTGCCGGTGCGGCGGGTCGGCCTCGACGGCCAGCGCCTCGACGCCCCCGACGCGGCGTACGACGCCGTGCTGTGCACGTTCAGCCTGTGCACCATCCCCGACGCCGCGCTCGCGGCGCGCGAGGTGCACCGGGTGCTGCGACCGGGCGGCCGGCTGCACCTGCTCGAGCACGGCGTCTCCCCCGACGACCGGGTGCGTGCCTGGCAGCACCGTCTCGAGCCGGTGCAGCGCCGCGTGGCCGGCGGCTGCCACCTGACCCGCGACCCGCTGCGGCTGGTGGCCGACGCCGGTCTGCGGGTCGAGGACAGCGAGCAGCGCTACCTGCCCGGCCCCGCGGTCGGACGCCCCTGGACCTACGGCTACCGCGCCGTGGCCACCCGGCCCGCCTGAGCCGAGCTCGTGCGTGCGGCCTAGAGGTACTGGCCGGTGTTGGCCACGGTGTCGATGGAGCGGCCCGGCTCGGTGCCCTGCTTGCCGGTGACCAGGGTGCGGATGAAGACGATGCGCTCGCCCTTCTTGCCCGAGATCCGTGCCCAGTCGTCGGGGTTGGTGGTGTTGGGCAGGTCCTCGTTCTCCTTGAACTCGTCGACGCACGCCTGCAGCAGGTGGCTGACGCGCAGCCCGTGCTGGTCGTGGTCGATGAAGTCCTTGATCGCCATCTTCTTGGCGCGGTCCACGATGTTCTGCAGCATCGCCCCGGAGTTGAAGTCCTTGAAGTACAGGACCTCCTTGTCGCCGTTGGCGTAGGTGACCTCGAGGAAGCGGTTCTCCTCGGTCTCGGCGTACATGCGCTCGACCGTGGCCCGGATCATCGCGTCGACGCACGCGGAGCGGTCGCCGCCGAACTCGCCTAGGTCGTCGCTGTGCAGCGGCAGGCCCGGGGTCAGGTACTTGCTGAAGATGTCGCGGGCCGACTCGGCGTCGGGGCGCTCGATCTTGATCTTCACGTCGAGGCGGCCGGGGCGCAGGATCGCGGGGTCGATCATGTCCTCGCGGTTGGAGGCGCCGATGACCAGGACGTTCTCGAGCAGCTCGACGCCGTCGATCTCGCTGAGCAGCTGCGGGACGATGGTGTTCTCGACGTCGGAGGAGACCCCGCTGCCGCGGGTGCGGAACAGCGAGTCCATCTCGTCGAAGAACACGATGACCGGGGTGCCGCTGCTGGCCTTCTCACGAGCCCGCTGGAAGACCAGCCGGATGTGGCGCTCGGTCTCGCCGACGTACTTGTTGAGCAGCTCGGGGCCCTTGATGTTGAGGAAGTAGGACTTGACCTCGGTGCCCTGGCCCGACTCCGCGTTGCGCGCCGCGACCTTCTTGGCCAGCGAGTTGGCCACCGCCTTGGCGATCAGGGTCTTGCCGCAGCCCGGCGGGCCGTAGAGCAGGACGCCCTTGGGCGGCTTCAGCTCGTGCTCCTTGAACAGCTCGGGGTAGAGGTAGGGAAGCTCCACGGCGTCCTGGATCGCCTCGATCTGGCCGCTGAGGCCACCGATCGACTCGTAGGCGATGTCGGGGACCTCCTCGAGCACCAGCTCCTCGACCTCGGACTTCGGCACCTTCTCGTAGACGTAGCCGGCGCGGGCGTCGAGCAGCAGCGAGTCGCCGGCGCGGATCGTGTCGCCGCGCAGCGGCTCGGCGAGCCGGACCACGCGCTCCTCGTCGGCGTTGGCGATGACCAGCGCTCGATCGCCGTCGGCGAGCAGCTCCTTGAACATCACGACCTCGCCGACCTGCTCGAAGTCGAGGGCGGCCACGACGTTCATGGCCTCGTTGAGCATGACCTCCTGGCCGCGGGTCAACTCGTCGAGTTCGACGCCCGGGCTGACGTTGACGCGCAGCTTGCGACCGCCGGTGAAGACGTCGACGGAGTCGTCGTCGTTGCGGGCCAGGAAGGTGCCGAAGCCGGCCGGTGGCTGGGCCAGCCGGTCGACCTCCTCCTTGAGCTTGGTGATCTGGTCGCGGGCCTCGCGCAGGGTCTGGGCCAGGCGCTCGTTCTGCGAGGTGACGGCGGCCAGCGAGCGCTGGGCGTCGCTGAGGCGCATCTCCAGGCCGCGGGAGGACCCGGGGCTCTCGCCCAGGCGGCGGCGCAGGTCGGAGACCTCGGCCTCCAGGAAGCGGACCTGGCCGAGCAGCTCTTCCGGGCTGCGGCCGGACGAGCGGGACTGACCGGTGTTCGAGTTGCCATCGGATGTCGACATCAGCGCACCTCCTGTGTGGCTCTCGACCCTACCCGCGACACCTCGTCAGGGAAGAGGCTCGCCGAGGTGCGGGCGAGATTTGCCGAGGCTCAGTCCTGGGGGTCCGGCTCCACGGGCAGCCCCGGCGGCCGGGGCCCGGAGTAGTCGGGGCCGTAGGCGCCCGGTGCCGGGCGCCGGGTCTTGCGCAGCGGCTTCTGGCCGGGGGCCAGGCGCCGGGCGGTGACCAGGAACGCGGTGTGACCGATCATCTTGTGGCCGGGGCGCACGGCCAGGCCCTCGACGTGCCAGTCGCGCACCAGGCTCTCCCAGGGCTGCGGCTCGGTGAAGCCGCCGTGGGCACGCACGGTCTCGACGAAGCGCGAGAGCTGGGTGGTGGTGGCGACGTAGGCGCACACGATGCCGCCGGGCACGAGTGCTCCGGCGGCGGCGTCGAGGCACTCCCACGGCGCGAGCATGTCGAGGATGATCCGGTCGCAGCGCTCGCCCGACGCGGGCAGGGCCTCGGCGAGGTCGCCCAGGGTGAGCTCCCAGGCGGGGTGGGTCGCGTCGGCGGGAGCACCGAAGAACTGGTTGACGTTGCGGCGGGCGACGTCGGCGAACTCCTCGCGGCGCTCGAAGGACGACACCCGTCCCCACGGCCCGACCGCCCGCAGCAGCGAGCAGGTCAGGGCGCCGGAGCCGACCCCGGCCTCGACGACCCGGGCGCCCGGGAAGATGTCGGCCATCGCCACGATCTGGGCGGCGTCCTTGGGGTAGACCACCGCCGCGCCGCGCGGCATCGAGACCACGAACTCCGAGAGCAGGGGCCGGAAGACCAGGTACTCGCCGCCGGCGGAGCTGGCGAGGGTGAAGCCCTCCTCGCGGCCGATCAGGTCGTCGTGGTCGAGGTGGCCCTTGTTGGAGAAGAAGCGCTTGCCGGCCTGGAGCTCGAAGTTGTGCTTGCGCCCCTTGCTGTCGGTCAGGCGCACCCACTCGCCCTCGCGCAGCGGGCCACGGTGCACGCCGGACCAGGCCTCGGCGGGCACGTCCGGGTACGCCGTCCCCGGCTGCTGCTGGCTCGGGGTCGGCTCGTCGATCTCGGTCGGGTTCGGCTGCTCGGACACGGGCGAACCCTAGGCGCCGCCGCGGGGTCAGCGCGATTCGCGAAAGGCGCGGTCCACGTCGTCGGTGGCCAGCACCCCGTAGATCGACTCGTCGGGGTGCACCAGGAGGTACTCCGCCGACGGGGTGGAGGTGATGGCGCGCACCAGCTCCTCCCCCGTGATGCCCAGCGGCAGGCGCAGCCCCACCTCGAGGGTCCGCGCCACGCTCGAGGCCGGGACCCAGGGCCGGCGCTCCTGCGGCGTGGCCAGCAGGGCCGCCTCGCTCACGAGGCCGACGGGGCGACCGCTCGGGTCGAGGGTGACGATGCCGCCGGCCTGCGCCTCGTTGGCCCGGCGCACGGCCTCGGCCAGGGGCAGCTCGGCCGGCACGCTGATGGTGCGGCGGGCCAGGTCGCGCGCGACCAGGCGGGGCAGTCGCGCGCGCAGGCGGGCCGAGGTCATCGCGGCGGTCGCGCCCGACCACAGGAAGACCGCGATCACCAGCACGAGAGCGAAGTCGAGCAGGTCGGGCCGCGCCCCGGTCAGGGGCTCCTGGACCAGCGGCCAGACCAGCACGGCGACGGCGGTGGCACGCCCGCCCCAGCCGGCCACGACGGTGCCGCGGTGCATGTTGCCGGTGATGCCCCACACGGCCGACTTCAGGACCCGGCCCCCGTCGAGCGGCAGGCCCGGCACGAGGTTGAGCACGCCCACCAGGAGGTTGGCGAAGATCAGGCCCTCGACCGCGAGCAGCAGCAGCCCGTCGGGGGTGAAGGGGTGCACGGCGAGGGCGACCAGCCCGACGGCGATGGAGGTGAGCGGGCCGACCACGGCGATGAGGAACTCCTCGCGGGGACGCCGTGCCTCCCCCTCGATCGAGGTCATCCCACCGAGGAAGTGCAGGGTGATCGAGCTGATCGTGAAGCCGAAGCGGCGCGCCACCACCGCGTGGGAGGCCTCGTGCAGCAGCACCGAGCCGTAGAGCAGCACCGCGAAAGCGGCCCCGGCGAGGTACTTCAGGCTCCCCAGCCCCGGTTGCACGTCGTCGATGAGAGGTGCCACGAGCACGGCGATCAGCCCCGCGACCAGGAACCAGGACGAGGAGACCAGCACGTCGCTGCCGGCGATCGTGCCGACCTTCAAGGTGCCCGGCGGTCGCGAGGACGCCCTGGGCTCGGGCGGGGTCGCGGACATCCCTCGAGGCTAGTCGACCCCTGCACGGACCCTCGTGCTCGCCCACTCCACCGAGGCTGTCGGCGCCGGCGCCTAGGGTTCCCCACATGAGCTGCACGGTCCCCTCCCCCGACGTCTCGCCGGCCGAGCGCGTCTCGACGCCCGTCGACGGGGTCCGGGTCGTGGGCGCCCTCTCACCGAGCCGGGCGGGCGACTTCGTCACCTGCCCGCTGCTCTACCGCTTCCGCACCATCGACCGGCTTCCCGAGCCGCCGTCGGCCGACGCGGTGCGCGGCACCCTGGTGCACAAGGTGCTGGAGGACCTGTTCGACCTCCCGGCCGCCGAGCGCACCCCTGCCCGGGCGGGCGAGATGCTGGCACCGGCCTGGCAGACCCTCGTCGACGCGGAGCCCGACGTGGCCGGGCTCTTCGACCCCGGCGCGGCGGGGCGGACCGACGGCGGGCCCCCACCCGACCTGGCGCACTGGCTCGCCTCGTGCCGCACCGTGCTGGAGCGCTGGTTCACGCTCGAGGACCCGACCCGCCTCGAGCCCGCCGAGCGCGAGCTCTACGTCGAGGCGGTGCTGGAGTCGAGGCTGCTGCTGCGCGGCTTCGTCGACCGGCTCGACGTGGCACCCGACGGGGCGCTGCGGGTGGTCGACTACAAGACGGGGCGCTCACCGGCGGTGGGCTTCGAGCAGCGGGCGCTGTTCCAGATGCGCTTCTACGCCCTGGTGCTCTGGCGCACCCGCGGTGTGCTTCCCGCGCTGCTGCAGCTGGTCTACCTGGGCAACGGCGAGATCGTGCGCTACGAGCCCGACGAGGCCGACCTGCTGGCCACCGAGCGCCGGGTCCAGGCGATCTGGGAGGCGATCAGCACGGCCCGCGAGAGCGGCGAGTGGCTGCCCAGGCGCAGCCGTGCCTGTGACTGGTGCGCCCACCGGTCCATCTGCCCCGAGTGGGGCGGCACGCCCCCGCCGCTGCCCGAGGCACACTAGAGGTCGTGGCGCTGGGCCCACACCGCGGCCTGGGTGCGGTCCACGACCCCGATGCGGGCGAAGGCCGAGGTCAGGTGCGCCTTCACCGTGCGCTCGCTGATGTCGAGGCGGCGCGCGATCTGCTTGTTGGCCAGGCCGTCGCGGACCAGGCGCAGCACCTCGACCTCGCGGGCGGTCAGCTGGGGCCGGGAGCTGCCGGAGCGGGCGCCCAGGAGCGCTCGCGCGGCCCTGGGGTGGATCGGCGACTCGCCGCGGGCCACGGCCCGGATGCCGGCCAGCACGTCGTCGGGGTCGGCGTCCTTGAGCAGGTAGCCGACCGCGCCGGCGTCGAGGGCGTCGAGGATCCGCTCGCTGTCGGAGAAGCTCGTCAGCACCAGGACGTCGACGCCCGGCACCTCCGCGCGCACCCGCCGGGTCGCGGCCACGCCGTCGACACCGGGCATCTGCAGGTCCATCAGGACCACGTCGGGACGCACCTCGCGGACCACGTCGACCGCCTGCAGCCCCTCGCCGGCCTGCCCCACGACGCTGATGTCGTCGGTCGAGGCCAGCAGCTGCGCCAGCCCGGCCCGGATCACGGCGTGGTCGTCGACCAGCACCACCCGGATCGGCCCCGCGCTCACCGGCGCACCTCGAGGCGCACGATGGTCCCCTCGCCCGGTGCGGAGCGCACCTCGAGCCGCCCGCCGGCGTCGGCGACGAGGCTGCGCAGGCCGGTGAGCCCGAAGTGCTCGGGCCCGCGGTGGCACGCCTGGTCGAAGCCGATGCCGTCGTCGACCACCTCCAGCAGGCTGCCCGAGCCGGTGCCGCGCACGGTGACGGCCAGCGTGGACGCCTCGGCGTGGCGCACCGTGTTGCGCACCGCCTCCTGGGTCACCCGCCACAGCATCGCCACCTCGGCGGCGGGCGCGTCCTCGACGTCCTCGACGCTGGCCGAGGCGGTGATGCCCGCCGCGCTGACCGGGGCGAGCAGGTCGGCCACGGCCGAGGCCAGGCCCTTGCCGTGCAGGTCGGGCGGGTGGATCTCGGCGAGCAGCGAGCGCAGCGAGCGCAGCCCGTCACGCAGCGAGTCGCCGGCGCCGGCCAGGCGCCCGCGCAGGTGTGGCGGCACCTCGAGGTCGCGCGACACCGCGGAGAGCGAGAAGGCGGTGCCGGCGAGGTCCTGCACGACGCCGTCGTGCAGGTCGCGCGCGATGCGGCGGCGCTCCGCGTCGGAGGCGGTCATCGCCGCCTCCAGCAGGCGCTCGCGCTCGCGGCCGGCACGGCGCACCTGGGTGGTGAGCAGCCCCAGCATCACCGCCGAGATCAAGGAGAGCAGCACGAGCGGCCCCAGGGTGATCCACCGGAAGGCGCCGAAGATCTCGCTGCGCCCCTCCTCCAGGCCGTCGAGGGCCCAGTAGGCGACGAAGAGGACCGGCTCGCCGGTCTCGGTCTCGATGCGGGTGAAGATCTTGACCAGCCCGCGCTCGTCGCCGGCCCGGTCGAGGCTGCGCGGCGACGCCGGGTCGGCCAGCTCGGAGCCGGTGCCGCCCTCGCGCAGCACCCGCTGCTGGGCGCTGCTCAGGGCATAGCGCTCGCGGCTGATGATGGGCACGGCGTCGGGGTCGTCCTGGCTGTAGATCAAGGTGCCGTCGGGTGCGAAGAGGTCGACGCTGTCGACGTCGCGGGCCTGCAGCAGGTTGGGTACTTTGCGGAAGAACTTGTCGACGGCGCCGAACTTGCCGCTGAGCAGGCCGGCAGCGACGTACGGCTCGGCCGTGGTCTGGGCCAGGAGCTCGCTGACCGACTCGGCCTGGGCGCGGGCGGCGTCGCGGGCGGCGTCGTCGGCGATCACGTTGGTGGCCACGAAGATGGCGGCCACCAGCACCGCGCTGACGGCCAGGAGCAGGGCGACCGGGCTGCGGAACCAGGTGGCACGCGCGGGCGGTGCACCCAGCGCACCGGGGAGGGGGGTGCTCACCCGTTGAACGTGACGTCGCCGCGACAGATCTCGTCGCTGTCCTTGTTGCCGGCGCGGAAGACGATCTCGTCGGGGCCGGTGAAGTCGACCATCGAGCGCGCGACCCGGAAGGACCTGTCGGCGTCACGGGCGGTGACGGTGCCCTTGGCCGAGACGTCGTCGTTGTGCTTGAGCTTCCAGCCCCACTCGTCGGTGTCGTCGCTGAAGACGGCCGCGGTGACGGTCAGGCTGCCGTTGGCCTCCTGGTCGACCTTGAGCTTCCAGGTGCTGTCGGGTGCGCCGCGGCACGGACCCGAGGCCACCACGTCGGCCTTGGCCGCGGCCGGCGAGGCGACCAGCCCGCAGGGCGCCAGCCCCGCGGCGAGCAGCAGGCCGAGCGCCAGGGCCGACCGGCCGGAGGTGCTGCGCTCGAGGTGGCTCATGGTGGCCCTCTTGGTCTGCTCACCGCGCACGGACGCGGATCTCGGGTGGGTCGTCACAGGATCGCACGCGACTGACCCGGCGACCAGCAGTTCTGCGGCCGGGACCCGGTCCCGGCCGTGCTCGACAACGCCACCACGCCTTCCCTGGG
>NZ_JBDYKJ010000072.1:0-24022 GCF_040012395.1 Nocardioides sp. 31GB23
GTAGGCGGGCGGGCCGCCGGGGGCGGGCACTGGCGGCCCGCAGGCGGGTCGGCGCACCGGCCCACGGGCGGCTCGGTTGGGCGGGCCTGGTGCGGGGTGGGACCATGGAGCCATGAGCGAGACTTCCCTGGCCGAGCACGACCTGGCCGCCCTGGTCGACGACTGGATCGACTGGGCCGAGGCGGCGCGCCGACTCGAGGTCAGCGTCGGCAAGGTCCGCACGATGATCCGTACCCACGAGCTGGCGGCCGCGGTGCCGGTGCCGGGGGAGGGCCAGAAGATCCCCGCCCTCTTCATCGACGAGGAGGAGCGGCTGCCCGTCAAGGGCCTGCCCGGGCTGCTGACCGTGCTCCACGACGGTCGCTACGACGACCGCGAGTGCATCGCCTGGCTGTTCCTCGACCAGACGCTGCCGGGCCGGCCGATCGACGCGCTGCGCGAGAACCGCGGCTCCGAGGTCAAGCGCCGCGCCCAGGCGATGGCGCTCTAGCCCCCAGCAGGAGCCGACGAGGACCTGAGCAGGAGCCGACGCCGTGGTCTACCGGATCTCTCCCGAGAACGTCCGCCCCCCGCGCGGGGGACCCTCCGGCGCGCTCGCCATGGTGCTGGTGCTGGCCCTGGCCGTCGGCATCTGGCTGCTGGCCGGTCGCGACCCCGGCAGCTCGACCTTCGGCGGCCAGGACCCCGACCAGCGCACCGCCCCCTCCGGGGAGGTCGCGCCCGTCGACCCGGTCAGCGGGCTGCCCTACGTCTCTCCCGTCGACCTGCCGCTGCGGGTCATCGACCTGCTGGCCGACGTCGACACCGGCGCCGACCTGCCCGCCGGGGTGGTCCGGCGTCCCTTCCCCGACGCCGCGGGCGTCCTGCCCGCGCAGCCCGGCAGCCGCTACTACACCGAGTACGACGTCGGCGACGGCGCGCTGCTGGTCGCCGGCCCGCGCGGGGAGCGCTACTACAGCGACGACGCCGGGGCGACGTACGCCCGCATCGGCCCCTGACCCTCGCGTCAGACGACGCGCTGGGTGGCCGCGGCCGCGAGGGTGGTGAGGACCGTCCGGGCCTGGGGGTCCAGGCCGCTGCGCTCGAGCGAGTCGGTGGCGCGCCGGGTCAGCGCGGTGATGACCTCCTCGACCTGGGCCTGGGCGCCGGAGCCGGTGATGATCGAGCGCAGCCGCTCGACCTGGTCGGCGTCGAGGGGGCGGCCCAGGGCCCGGTCGAGCAGGGCCGCGTCGTCCCCGTCGGCCCCGTCGAGGGCCAGTGCGACCAGCACCGTGCGCTTGCCCTCGACCAGGTCGTCGCCAGCGGGCTTGCCGGTCGTGGCCGGGTCGCCGTAGACGCCCAGCAGGTCGTCGCGCAGCTGGAAGGCCTCGCCGAGCGGGAGGCCGAAGGCGCTCAGCTGGTCCATCGCGGCGGCGTCGGCGCCGGCGAGCGCCGCCCCGACCTGGAGCGGACGCTCGATCGAGTACTTCGCGGACTTGTAGCGCAGCACCGTCATCGCGGCGTCGACGTCGGCGCGGCCCCGGGCCTGCACCGAGACGTCGAGGAACTGCCCGGCGATCACCTCGGTGCGGCACAGGTCGAGCACCTCGAGGGCCGCGACCACGCGCGGCAGCGGCAGCCCGCAGCTGCGCAGCAGCTCGTCGGACCACGACAGCAGCAGGTCGCCGAGCAGGATCGCCGCGGCGGCGCCGTACTGCTCCGGGTCGCCGCGCCAGGCGTCGGAGCGGTGCTCGCGCTCGAAGGCGCGGTGCGTGGCCGGGCGCCCGCGGCGGGTGTCGGAGGCGTCCATCAGGTCGTCGTGCACGAGCGCGCTCGCGTGCAGCAGCTCGAGCGCGGCGCAGGCGCGCACCAGTGCCTGCTCGTCGACCGGTGCGGCCACGGCCAGGTGGCCCCACCAGCAGAACGCGGCGCGCAGGCGCTTGCCGCCGGCGACCACGGCGCGGGCCTCGGCGAGCAGCCGCTCCGCGTCGGGGCCCAGCGGGGCCAGGCGGTCGGCCTGCCGGTCGAGGAACTGCTCCAGTGCGGCCTGGACCTGGTCGCGGAAGCCGTCGGCGTCCCAGGTGGTGGAGGCCGCGGGGGCGGGGGAGTCGCTCACCGCATCACAGTAGGAGACGTACCCAGAACTGGCGCCGTTGGGTGGACGCCCACCCCCAGGTGCGCAGGCGCTCCATAGAATCGGCGCCATGACCATCGGCCGCGGACGTGCGCTCACCGACCTGATCGCTGCGGGTGGGCGCTCCTTCTCGTTCGAGTTCTTCCCGCCCAAGGACGAGGCCGGAGAGGCCCAGCTGTGGGACGCCGTGCGCGCGCTCGAGCCCTACGACCCGACCTTCGTCTCGGTCACCTACGGCGCCGGCGGCAGCAGCCGCGGCACCACGGTGCGCCTGACCGGACGGATCGCACGCGAGACCTCGATGCTGCCGATGGCCCACCTGACCTGCGTGGGGCACACCCGCACCGAGCTCGAGCAGATCCTCGACGAGTACGCCGCCGCCGGCGTCCACCACGTGATGGCCCTGCGCGGCGACCCCACCGAGGGCCCGCGCGCCGAGTGGACGCCCACCGAGGGCGGCCTCGACCACGCCGACCAGCTGGTCGAGCTGGTCGCCGCCCGTCGCGAGTTCCGCATCGGCGTCGCGGCGTTCCCCGAGCGGCACCCCTCCTCGGCCTCGCTCGAGCACGACGCCGACGTGCTGGTCGCCAAGGCCCGCGCCGGCGCCGAGTTCGCCGTGACCCAGATGTTCTTCCGGGCCGCCGACTACTTCTCGCTCGTCGAGCGGGTGCGTGAGCGGGGCGTGGACCTGCCGATCCTGCCGGGCATCATGCCGATCCTGAACCTGCAGGCGATCCGCCGCCAGGGCGAGCTGATCGGCACCGACGTGCCCGCCGACGTGGTCGAGCGCATCAGCGCCCACGACGGCGACCCGGTCTCGATGCGCGCCGAAGGCATCACCCAGGCCGCCGAGCTGTGCCAGGAGCTGCTCGAGGGCGGAGCACCGGGGCTGCACTTCTACACGCTGAACCGGTCGAAGGCCACGCGCGAGATCTTCGAGAAGCTCGACGTCCGCCCCTGACGGGCCGGCAGGGGCCGTGGCCGTCGCCGCGGTGTCAGGCGGGTCCCACGCACTGGGCCACCAGGGCCGCCGACAGCCCCACGAAGGGCAGCCCCGCGCCCGGTGTCGCGTGCGCGCCGGCGGCGTACACACCGGGCACGGGCGTGTCGGGGCCCAGGCGGCGCTGCACCGTGGCTCGGCCCTGCCACAGCAGGCCGAGCGGTGAGCCGCCCCAGGCCTCGACGAGGTCGCGCGGGGAGCGGTCGACCCGGGTGACGACCTGGCCGCGCACGTCGATGCGGTGCCGTGCCAGCGCGACCAGCACGTCCTCGGCCAGGCGGCCGCGGCCCTGCACGGTCCAGGCGGCGCCGCCGTCGGGGGCCTCGCCGCCGGTGCGCACCACCAGCGTGGGGTCGCCGTGCAGCACGAGCTCGTGGGGCACCTCGGGCAGGTCACCGCTCAGCCCCACGTGGCACACGACGGGCGGGATCGCCGGCATGGTGCGCTCGACCAGCCGGGCCAGTGCCGGCAGGCCGCGGGGGTCGATCGCGCAGACGACGACGTCGGCGTCGACCTCGCCGTCGTCGGTGCTGACCGCCACGGCCCGGCCGCCGCGCACCACGACGTCGCGCACGACGGTGCGCAGGCGCACGTCGACCCCGCGGGTGCTCATCCGCGCGGCGAGCACCTCGCCGACCCGTGCCATCCCGCCGGGCACCGTCCAGGACCCGAAGCGCTGCTCGAGGTAGGCCACCAGGCCCATCCAGGCGGGGACGTCGCGGACGGCGTGGCCGTCGGTGACGAAGGGGTGGGCCGCGACGTCGCGCAGCCGGTCGTCCTTGAGCGTGCGGCGCAGCCGCCGCTGCAGGGTCTCGCGCGAGCCCAGCCGCTCCTTGAGGTCGGCCGGCAGCGAGGCGCGCTCCCACGGCTGCTCGAGGTAGTGGCGGCGCAGCACCTCCCAGTCGTCGGTGTAGGCCGCGACGTGGTCGAGCCACGCCTGGCCCTGGCCGGGGGAGAGCTCCTCCACCGCCCGCAGCTGCCCCGAGCGCGACCCGCCGGGCAGGGCCAGCTCGGAGCCGTCGACGAAGCGGTGCGTGCGCACCGTCTCCAGCGCGACCAGGTCGAGCTCGCGCTCGAGCGGGCGCCCGGTCTTGCGGAACAGGTCGCGCAGCACCGCGGGAAGCAGCGTCGACGTCGGGCCGGCGTCCCAGCGGTAGCCGTCGGCGTGCACCGAGCCCAGGGCCCCGCCGAGGGTCGCGGCACGCTCGAGGAGGGTGACGTCGTGGCCGGTCTTGGCGAGCCGGCCGGCGGTGGCGAGGCCGGCGTACCCGCCCCCGACCACCACGACCCTCGCCACGGGCACAGACTAGCCAGGCGGCTCAGGCCGGCGGGGCCTCGACGTCGACGACGCCCGCGCCGGTCATCTGGCGCAGCTCCTCGAAGGAGGTCGAGAAGACGGCGGCGGGGTGGCCCGCGGCCGCCCAGACGACCTCGTGGCGCGCCAGCCACTCGTCGAGGTACGTCGGCACCGGCGCCGGGTGGGCGAGGGGGGAGACCCCGCCGATCACCTGCCCCGTGTGCTCGCGCACGAAGTCGGGGCCGGCCCGGGCGAGGCGCTCGACCCCGATGCGCTCGGCGAGCGCCCGCACGTCGACCCGGTGCGCGCCCGAGGTCAGCACCAGCACCGGCGAGCCGCCGGCGTCGAAGAGCAGGCTGTTGGCGATCGCGCCCACCTCGCAGCCCAGGGCCTCGGCGGCCAGCGCGGCGGTGTGGACGGCGTCGGGCAGGACGACGACCTCGCCGTGCCCACCCAGGCGGGCCAGCTCGGCGCGGAACCGGGCGATGCCCGGGTGCTCGGTGCTCATGGCTGCGACCCTAGAGTTCGCACCGGGTGCCCCGCACCCGGCTGCCGCCCCCGGACCACGAGACCACGCACGAGACCACGCACGAGAGAGGGCCGTCATGGACGACGACCGCCTGGAACGACCGCGCGCGCTGAGGGCGTGCCTGCGGCTGCACCTGGTGCTGCTGGCGCTGGGGGCCCTGACCGTGGTCCTGACGGCGGTGCTGCGCGACGACCTGGTGCTCAACTGGGCGCGGGGGCACCGCTCGGCCGCCGAGATCCTCGAGCGGCAGGGTCTCGACTACCTGATCGAGGAGCAGCCGATCGCGGTCCCGCAGTTCTTCCCGGTCGCCGCGGTGCTCTTCGTGGTGATGGCGATGCTGATGGGGGTGCTGCTGGTCTTCTTCCGCAACGGCCACCACTGGGCGCGGGTGTGCCTGGCGGTGCTGGTGGTGATGACGGCGGTCGCGACCCTGAGTGGCATCCGTGTCGAGCCGCCCCAGCTCTTCGTGGTGCTCAGCTACCTCTCGCTGGTGGTCGAGGTCGCGATCCTGGTCACCATGTTCCACCCCGACACCGACCGCTACCTCAGCGCCACGCACGACCGGATCGCCGCCTCCTGAGCCGCCGGCGGCGCTCCTCCACAGGGCCCCGCCACGATCCTTGACCCACTGTCGGTGGGGGCGTGTACCTTGGGAACAAGTTCGAACACAGATTCGAACATGCTCCCGGCGGGGGCGACCTCGACCCCGCCTCCGCTGGGGGCTCCAGGCGGACCTGGCGCCCGGCGCGCCGGAGAGGTGGCAGTGATGGAGCTGATGCGACGCTACGACGAGCCCGTCGAGGTGCGGTGCGGCCAGCTGGCCGGCGCCGAGACGATGGTCCCCGAGCAGTTCCTGTGGCGCGGGCGGCTCTGGAAGGTCCGCTCGGTGCTGGAGCACTGGGTGGAGACCGGGGAGTGGTGGCGCCACGCCGGCGTGCGGGCGGTGCTGGGGTCCGAGGAGCCCGCCGACGGCTCGAGCGCCGAGCGGCCGGCCCGCCCCCGCCCGCTCGAGGAGCTGCTCGCCGAGCGCGCGCTGTGGCGCGTCGAGGCCGGGCGTGGTGCCGCGGTGCGCGGGGCCGAGGACACCGGCGGGGTCTTCGACCTCGCCCTCGACGTCGACGCCGGGC
Source organism: Nocardioides sp. 31GB23 (assembly GCF_040012395.1). Classification (NCBI taxonomy): domain Bacteria; kingdom Bacillati; phylum Actinomycetota; class Actinomycetes; order Propionibacteriales; family Nocardioidaceae; genus Nocardioides; species Nocardioides sp. 31GB23. Next base: position 6,067 of record NZ_JBDYKJ010000072.1, read on the forward strand.
AGTGGCTGCTCGTCGGCTGCGCGGACTGACGGGGTGCCGGTGATGACCCGCTCCTCCTTCTCCGCGCCCGTGCCGCACCCGCAGGCCCTGCCGGTGACCACGCACTCCTACCTCGCCCGGGCCGCGGCGTCGCTCAGCGAGGCGATGGCCACCCCCGAGGTCCCGGCCCGCTACGCCGGGGCGCACGTGTCGGCGCTGCGCTCGGCCGCCGCCCTGCTCTCCGCGCGGGCCCGGCCCGCCGGTCCGCGCCGCCGGGCCCAGAAGAACGCCTGGGTGCTGCTGGCCGAGGTGGCCCCCGAGCTCGCCGAGTGGGCAACGTTCTTCTCCGCCGGCGCCGCCAAGCGGGCCGCGGCCGAGGCCGGCTCCTCGCGGGCGGTCACCGAGCGCGAGGCCGACGACCTCGTCCGCGACGCCGACCGGTTCCTCGCCGTGGTCGAGCAGTGCCTGGGGCTGGTGCCGCACCCGCCGCTCCAGGAGCGCATCGCCCGCGCCGGGTGAGGCAGGCTGGGCCCATGCCTCCCGTCCTCGCCCCGCGTCGGCTCGGCGTCCTCCTCCTCGTCGGTGTCCTGGGGCTGCTCCCGGCCTGCGCCGGCCAGGAGCCCGCCGAGGAGGCCGGGTCCGCGGGCGGGGCGCGCACGTTGCTCGACCCCGTCGCGACGGCCGGCGCGACCGGCGTCGCGCAGGCGCTGGCCAGCCCCGACGGCACGGCGCTGAGCGTGCGGGGGCACCTGGTCGGCCAGCCCGTCGCCCCGGGCGAGGTGGTGCGCGGCCCCTTCTCCTCCGACCTGGCGCTCGCGGTGGCCGACGACCCGGGGGAGCGCGACCCGGCGCGGATGCTCCTGGTCCAGCTGCCCGCCCCGCTGCGCAGCACCTGGGGCCTGGCCTCGCACCCCGAGCTGCTGGGTGCGGAGGTGGTGCTCGGCGGCGAGCGGGCGTCGTACTTCTCGGCCGCCGGGCTCAAGCAGGTCGACGCGGTCGCGCTCGTCGGCGCCGCGCCACTCACCCCGGCCCCGAGCGCCGCCGGCGACCTGCCCGCGGTGGTGCAGGAGTACTACGCCGACGCCGAGGGTCGCTCCGGCGACGACCTGGCTCGCGCGCTGCACGAGATCGTCTCGACCGACGTCGAGCGGCTGCGCTACGACGAGCTGTGGGAGGCGCTGCGCGACACCGACGCCGACCCCGCAGCGCCCGGTCGCGTGATCGAGCTCTACACCGGCGACAGCGTGCCGGGCGACGCCAACGGTGGAGACCCCGAGGAGTGGAACCGCGAGCACGTGTGGCCGCAGAGCCGTGGCGGGTTCGGCACCGCCGCGGGCCCCGGCACCGACCTGCACCACGTGCGCCCGGCCGACGTCAGCGTCAACGCCGACCGCTCCAGCCTCGACTTCGACGACGGCGGCAGCCCCCAGGGCGAGGCCGCCGACACCTACCGCGACGCCGACTCCTGGGAGCCGCGCGAGGCGGTGAAGGGCGACGTGGCCCGGATGGTGCTCTACATGGCGGTGCGCTACGAGGGCGGCGACGGCTTCGCCGACCTCGAGGTCTCCGAGCAGGTGGGCCGGCGCGACCTCGACGCGCTGGGCCACCTCGGTCGGCTCTCGACCCTGCTGCGCTGGCACGAGCAGGACCCGCCCGACGCCTTCGAGCGCGCCCGCAACGACGCGATCTTCGAGACCTGGCAGGGCAACCGCAACCCCTTCGTCGACCGTCCGGAGTGGGTCGCCGCGATCTGGTGAGGGCGGGTTGGCGCCGGGGACGCGGCGGGGTTAGGCTGGATGTCTTCTCGAACATGAGTTCGAGAAGATTGTCGTCAGGGTCGAGCCGACGCGAGAGGTGGACCGACCCGTGCCCGACCCGTTCCCGCACCTGCACGTCGCCTCCGGCTACTCCCTGCAGCACGGCGCCTCGCTGCCGCACCTGCTGGTCCAGCGCGCGGCCGACCACGGCATGGACCTGCTGGCGCTGACCGACCGCGACGGCACCTACGGTGCGGTGAAGTTCGCCAAGGCGTGCCTGCAGGCCGGGATCAGCCCGGTCCTCGGGGTCGACCTGGCCCACCGCCCGGCCCCCGTCGAGGGCCGGGCGCCGGTGCCCGGGCGCGGGCGCACCCCGGTGCGGGGCGGCGTCTTCCGCGACCCGCGGCTGCCCCGGGTCACCCTGCTGGCCCACGCCGCCGGCCCCGGCGGCGGGCGGGGCGGCTGGGCCGCGCTGTGCCGGGTGCTCTCGACCACCCACCTCGCCGGCGAGCGCGGCACCCCGGTCCTGGACCCCGAGGACCCCGAGGTCGCGGCGCTGCTCGGCTCCGGCGACCTGGTCGTGCTGCTCGGCCCCGCCTCCGAGGTCGGGGCCGCCCTGGAGCGCTGGCGGGCCCTGGTGCCGCGCGAGAACCTCCAGGTCGAGGTGGTCTCGCACCGCCTGGCCGGCGACGGCCCCGGCTCGACCCGGCATGCCGCCCGGATGCTCGCCCTGGCCGAGGAGAGCGGCGCGGGCTCGGTGCTGACCAACGCGGTGCGCTACGCCGATCGCAGCGACGCCGCCACCGTCGACGTGCTCGACGCCGCCCGGCGCCTGGTCGCCCTCGACCGGCGCCACGTCGACCGCGGCAACGCCGAGGGGCACCTGAAGTCCGGTCCGCAGATGCGCGAGGTCGCCCACGAGGTCGTGGCCCGCGCCGGCGCCGGCACCGGGCGCGAGGCGCTGCGCCTGCTGGCCCGCACCCGGGCGCTGGCCGAGCGCTGCGCCCTCGACCCGCGTGCCGACCTCGGCCTGGGCGAGGTGCACTTCCCCGAGTTCAGCCTCTCCACCGACCACCCCAGCGCCGACGTGGCGCTGCGCGCACGCTGCGAGGGCGCCATCGGCGACCGCTACGGCAGCGGCGGGCTCGCGGTGGTGTGGAAGCGGCTCGACGACGAGCTCGCGGTGATCGGCGAGCTCGGCTACGCGTCGTACTTCCTGACCGTCGGCGACGTCACCGACCTGGTCAAGCAGATGGGGGTGCGGGTCGCCGCGCGCGGCTCGGGGGCCGGCAGCCTGGTCAACTACCTGCTCGGCATCTCCGGGGTCGACCCGATCCGCCACCAGCTGCTGATGGAGCGCTTCCTCTCGCCGCTGCGCCAGGCGCTGCCCGACATCGACGTCGACGTCGAGTCCGACCGGCGCACCGAGGTCTACGAGCGCATCCTCGACCGCTACGGCGGCGAGCGCTGCGTGTGCGTCTCGATGATGGACACCTACCGGGTGCGCCACGCGGTGCGCGACGTCGGCGCCGCGCTCGGCATGCCGCCGGCCGAGACCGACGCGATCGCCAAGGCCTTCCCCCACATCCGGGCCCGCGACGCGCGGGCGGCGCTGGCCGAGCTGCCCGAGCTGCGCGCCAGCGGGCTGGGCGAGGCCCGGCTCGACCTGATGTTCCAGCTCGTCGAGCGCCTCGACGGGCTGCCGCGCCACGTCGCGGTGCACCCGTGCGGGGTGCTGCTCTCCGACGCGACCCTGCTCGACCGCACCCCCGTCGAGGCGTCGTACGCCGGCTTCCCGATGAGCCAGTTCGACAAGGACGACGTCGAGGACCTCGGCCTGCTCAAGCTCGACGTGCTCGGCATCCGGATGCAGTCGGCGATGGCGCACGCGCTCACCGAGGTCGAGCGGGTCGAGGGGGTGCGCATCGACCTCGAGGACGACCAGCAGGTGCCCTTCGACGACCCCGCGACCTACCGGATGATCTCGGCGGCGCGCACCCTCGGGGTCTTCCAGATCGAGTCGCCGGGCCAGCGCGAGCTGGTCGGCAAGTCGGGCATCGAGACCTTCGAGGACATCATCACCGACATCTCGCTCTTCCGGCCCGGGCCGGTCAAGAGCGACATGATCACGCCCTACCTCGAGGTCAAGCACGGGTGGCGCGAGCCGCGCTACCTCCACGACGACCTGCGCCCGATCCTGGCCCCGACCCGGGGCGTGGTGGTCTTCCACGAGCAGGTCATCGAGATCATCGGCTGCTTCACCGGCATCTCCTACGCCGAGGCCGACGAGAAGCGCCGCGCCCTCGGCGACGCCGAGGGGATGGCCCAGACCCGGGCCTGGTTCTTCCCGCGCGCGCTGGGACGCGGCTACCCCCTCCCCGTGGTCGAGGAGGTGTGGAGCGTGCTGGAGGCCTTCGCCTCCTTCGGCTTCTGCAAGGCCCACGCGGCGGCGTTCGCGCTGCCGACCTACCAGTCGGCCTGGCTCAAGGCGCACTGGCCGGCGCACTTCCTGTCCGGGGTGCTGACCCACGACCCGGGGATGTACCCCAAGCGGCTGATCCTCGAGGACGCCCGCCGCCTCGGCGTGGCGGTGCTCGGGCTCGACGTCAACGCCTCCGAGCAGGCCTACGTCGTCGAACGGGTCGAGCCCACCGGCGCCCACCCCGGCCCCGACGTCCCCGACGGCCGCCCCTGGGGCATCCGGCTGGCGCTGGCCGAGGTCAAGGGCATCAGCGAGGCCGAGGTCTCGCGCATCGTCGCGGCCCGGCCCTACCACTCGCTGCCCGACTTCTGGCAGCGCGCACGGGTCTCGCGCCCCGTGGTCGAACGGCTGGTGCTGGCGGGCGCCTTCGACAGCACCTACGGCATCGGGTCGGCGGGTGGCAGCGACGTACGCCGCCGGGGGGTGCTGACCCGCCGCGACCTGCTGCTGCAGGTCGCCGAGCTCGACCGCCAGGGACGGGCCCTCGAGCGGGCCTCGCGGGGGCGGGGGCTGGCCGGTCGCAAGACGTGGAGCGGCACCACCGCGCGTGCTCACCAGGTGGCCGAGGCCGCGGCCGCGCGCAACAGCACCGACCTCGGGGTGCGGGAGCGGGCGCAGGCGGGGGAGAGCGCCGCCGAGACCGACCGGCGCCGCGACCGGCGCCCGGGCGACCAGGCCGAGGACTACCGCGACGACCGCGGCGCCCCGGTGCGCGAGGGCGTGTGGGGCCGCTCGCTGGCCCAGGCCCGCACCGCCGCACCGCCGCCCCCGGTCGACTCGGTGCAGCTGAGCCTCGACCTCGGCGACGCGCCGGGGGAGGGCGGGGTCTCGGGCCTGCCCGAGATGACCGGTGAGGAGCAGATGCGCGCCGAGCTCGAGATCCTCGGCCTCGACGCCAGCCGGCACGTCGTCGACACCTACGGGCCCTTCCTCGACGCGCTCGGGGTGACCCGCAGCGAGCAGCTGCTGCAGCGGCGCAGCAAGGCCGAGCTGCTGGTGGCCGGGGTCAAGGTCGCCACCCAGACCCCGCCGATCCGCTCCGGGCGCCGGGTGGTCTTCCTGACCCTCGACGACGGCACCGGCCCGGTCGACGCGACCTTCTTCGAGGACGCCCAGGGCCCCTACGCCGCCACCGTCTTCCACTCCTGGCTGCTGGTGGTGCGCGGCGAGCTGCGCCGCACCGGCCACCGTGGGGTCTCGCTGCGCGCCACCGGCTGCTGGGAGCTGCCGGCCCTGCACGAGCAGTGGCGCCGCGGCGGCATCGAGGCGGTGCACGAGCAGATGGCGGTGGTGCCCGAGGGCTTCGGCGGCGTCGGCGTCGAGCTCGCCGGGCAGGGCGCGGCGCAGAGCCGGGCGCCGCGACCGGTGATGGCGCGCCCCGACGGGCCGGGTGCCGCGGGCGGCATGGGGCGCCGGCGCGTGCTGGTGCACTCCAGCGGCTTCCGGCTCTCGCCGTACGCCGACATCAAGCCCGCCGGCGAGGAGACCCGCGACGTGGCACGCAAGCTGTGGCACCGCAGCCCGGGGAGCCCGGGATGATCGGCGTGCCCGTGGCCCTAGGGTGGGTGCCATGTCCGCCAGCGACCGCCCCAGCGAACGTCCCAGCGAGCGCCGGGCGGCGGCCCGCACCGCCGTGGTGTGGGACGCCCTGCGCCCGCTGCTCGAGCAGTCCGGGCCCCTCGACGTCCTCGACATCGGCGGCGGCACCGGCGGCTTCGCCGTGCGCGTGGCCGAGCTCGGCCACCGCGTCACCGTCGTCGACCCCAGCCCCGACGCCCTCGCCTCGCTCGGGCGCCGCGCCCGCGAGCGCGGCGTCGAGGTCGCCGGGCTGCAGGGCGAGGTCTCGAGCCTGCTCGACGTCGCCGGCGCCGACAGCGCCGACCTGGTGCTGTGCCACGGGGTGCTCGAGCACGTCGGCGACCCCGCCACCGCCCTCGGCGTGCTCCGCGAGGCCGTGCGCCCCGGCGGCACCCTCAGCCTGCTCGTGGCCCAGCGCCACGCCGCGGTGCTGGCCCGCGCCATGGCCGGCCACTTCGGCCAGGCGCTCGCGCTGCTCGAGCCCACCGTCGACCCCGGCCGCGCCGGGCACCGCTACACCAGCGACGAGCTCGTCGCGCTGCTGGCCACCGCCGACCTGCACGTCGAGCAGGTCCACGGCGTGCGCGTCTTCGCCGACCTGGTCCCCGGCACCCTGCTCGACCTCGAGCCCGGTTCCACTGCCGCCCTCGTCGAGCTCGAGCAGGCGGTCGCCACGCGTCCCGAGTACCTCCCGCTCGCCACGCAGCTGCACGTGCTCGCCCGCTGAGCGCACCGAGCGCGCCGAGCCGGCGCTAGTTCCCGCCGAGCCGGCGCTAGTTCCTGCTCCGTGGTCGCGGTCCGCACCTGCTCGCTTCGCTCGCGGTGCTCGTGCCTCGCGCCTGGGTTCTCCGTGGCGCGCCGAGTCGGCGCTACTTCACGTTCCCCCGCTTCGCTCCTCCCGTGAAGTAGCGCCGACTCGGCTTCTTCTCACGTGCTGTGGTGGAGGATCGACATGACCTCCGCTGGCGCTCCGGCCACGCCGATCCTCCACATCGACATGGACGCCTTCTACGCCTCGGTCGCGGTGCGGGAGCGGCCCGAGCTGTGGGAGGTGCCGGTCATCGTGGGCGGGGGCTACCGCGGCGTCGTGCTCTCGGCCAACTACCTGGCCCGCGAGCACGGCGTGCGCTCGGGCATGCCGGCCACCCGGGCCCGGCGGCTGTGTCCGCAGGCGGTGGTGGTGGCGCCCGACCACGAGCTGTTCGGCCGGGTCTCGACGGCGGTCGTCGAGACCTTCCGCCGGGTCACCCCGCTGGTCGAGGTGGTCTCCCTCGACGAGGCGTTCCTCGACGTCAGCGGGTCCGTACGCCGCCTCGGGCCGCCGGCCGAGATCGCCGAGCAGGTGCGCGCCACCATCCACGACGAGCAGGCGATCACCTGCTCGGTCGGGGTGGCGGCCACCATCTCGGTGGCCAAGCTGGCCAGCAAGCGTGCCAAGCCCGACGGCGTGGTCGTGGTGCCGCCCGAGGGGATCACCACCTTCCTGCACCCGCTCGACGTCGGCGAGCTCTACGGGGTGGGGGAGAAGACCCGCGCCATGCTGCACCGCCTGGGCCTGGTCACCGTCGGCGACGTCGCGCACACCCCGGTGCGCACCCTCCAGCGCGCCGTCGGCGACCACCTCGGTCGCCACCTGCACGAGCTGGCGTGGGGCGACGACCGCCGTGAGGTGGTCGCCGGCTCCAGCGGGGCGTTCGGCCTCGGGGGCGGCGAGCCCGACCGGTCGATGGGGGCGCAGGAGACCTTCGGGCGCGACGTCGACGACCGCACGGTGGTGCTGCGCGAGCTGCTGCGCCTGACCAGCACCGTCACCGGGCGGATGCGGGTGGCCGGCGTCGCCGGGCGCACCGTGACGCTGACCGTGCGCTTCGCCGACTTCACCACCATCACCCGCTCGCGCACGATGAGCGAGGCCACCGACGTGACCCAGGAGGTCTACCGCACCGCCACCGCCCTGTACGACGCGCTGGGACTGCAGCGGGCCCGGCTGCGGCTGGTGGGGGTCCGGGTCGAGGGTCTCGCGCCCCGCGAGAGCGTGCACCACCAGCACGTGCTGGGCGAGCGCGAGCACGGCTGGTCGGAGGCCGACCGTGCCGTCGACCGCGCGGCCAGGCGCTTCGGCTCGGCCGCGGTGCGCCCGGCGAGCCTGCTCTCGTGAGCCGGTCCCATCCGTCCGGGGCGCCGCTGCGAACCACTTGACGACCGGCCCAGGACCCGGTCGCCGACCGGGGTCCTGACCCGCGCAGGGCCAAATTGTGTGAGCCGCCTACCGTGACGGCTAGGGCTTGCCTAGACTTGACGTGCCGACATCGACCAGACGTGTCGGTGCGTGCGTGACCCCATTGGAGGAACGGTGCCACTCTCGGAAGAGGAGCTGCGACTGCTCGAGCAGATGGAGCGAGCCCTCTCCGAAGAGGATCCCAAGTTCGCCTCCACCCTGCGCGGCACGTCGCTGCGCCGCGTCGCCCGCCGACGCGCGGTCGTGGCGGGGGTCGTCTTCGTGGTCGGCATCGTCGTCTTGATGACCGGCGCGATCACCCAGATCTGGCCGATCGGCATCGTCGGCTTCGTGGTGATGCTCGGCTCGGCCACCTTCGGCCTCAACGCCCTGCGCACCCAGACCCAGGCCGGCCCCGCCGCCCAGGCGGGTGCGCCCTCCGACGAGCAGGGCGAGCGGTCCTTCACCGTCATCGACGGTGGCCGCCGCACCCGTGGGCGCCAGCGCCGCGGTGGCGCCGGCGGCTCGAGCGGTGCCGGCTTCATGGACCGCATGGAGGAGCGCTGGCGCCGTCGGCGCGAGGAGAACGGCGGCTTCTGAGCCCCGCCCGACCCGCGACCCGGCTGGTGTGAACCGGCCGACTCGCGACCCGGCTCGTTCGAACCGGCCGGGTCGGCGTCAGCGCACGAGGTCGACGACCCCGCTGCGGTAGCCCAGCGACTCCGTCTCCGGCCCGCTCACCACGTCCGTACGCCGCGTGGGTCGCAGCAGCGTGCGCGGCAGCCAGGTGGCCCGGCGCCGGGCCCGGGGCGTGGTGCCCTCGTGGAGGGCCACGACCACACGGCGGGCGTCGTCCTGCCGGTCGGGGCGCGACTCGTCGGCGCCCGGAGGGGCGTAGCGCAGCCGCTCGACGTCGCCGACGAGCCGGTGCAGCGAGGCGACCGCCTCGGGGGCCTGGCCGGCGCCGTGCCGGGGCCGCGGCCGGTCGTCGAGCGGGCTGCCGAGGTGGCCCACCAGCCCGGCGCCGGTCTCGTGCGGCGAGCGGCGGTCGAGGTAGGGCAGCCCCAGGTCGCGTGCGGTGTCGCGCAGCTCGTCCCAGATCGCCTCGGGGCCGGAGGCGAGGCGGTGCTCGCGGCGGCGGCGGCGTACGGCACGGGGGGCCAGGACCAGCCCGACCAGCGCCAGCGCGCCGAGCAGCCCGCCCAGCAGGGTGCCCCACGGGAAGCCGGGGTCGACGACGCCGGCCTCGTCGTCGGCCTCGGGGTCGAGCTCGTCGGGGGCCGCGCTGGGCTCGCCGTTGCGGTCGGGCAGCTGGTCCTCGGCGCGTCCGCTGGGGCCGCTGGGCTCGGGCTGCTGCAGGTCGACGGCCTCACGGGTGTAGGCCGGGACCGCGCCGGCGCGCGCGGGCGGGGTCGGCTCGAAGCGCACCCAGCCCGAGCCGGCGATGAAGAGCTCGGGCCAGGCGTGCAGGTCGTCGGAGGAGTACTCGTAGACGCCCTCGGCGATGCGCTGGGGCCGCAGGAAGCCGACCGCCACGCGGGCGGGGATGCCGAGCTGGCGGGCCATCACGGCCATGGCGCTGGCGAACTGCTCGCAGTAGCCGGTGCGGGCGTAGTCGCCCTCGAGGCTCAGGAACTCCTCGAGCTCGTCGGTGCCGTTGCCGGGCGGCACGTTGCGCAGCGAGTAGTCGAACTCCTGGCGGAACCAGTCCTGCAGGGCCACGGCCTTCTGGAACCGCGTCGGCGCGCTCGCGGTGACCTGGTTGGCCAGCTGTCGGATCAGCGGCGGCATGTCGGCGGGCAGGTCGGTGTAGGAGGCCGAGACCATGCCGACGGAGGAGGGGGCGTCGGCCAGCTCCTGGGCGGAGAGGTCGAGGTCGACCGAGGTCATCGACCAGCTGGCGCCGGTGAGGTCGAGGTCGGGGTCGCCGGCCAGGAAGTCCATCGTGGACTCGTCGTAGCGCCAGTCGCCCTGGGCCTCGACCCGGCTGACCGGCGCGAAGGTCGGCAGCCAGCGCGAGGAGAACGTGTCGTAGGCCTCGACCCGGTAGTCCAGGGTGCGGCGCGGCACCGACTGGTTGACACCGGTCAGGGCGGGCATGTCGCCGTCGGGGCGGTTCTCGAGCGGGATCTCCCGGTCGCCGGGGCTCCACTCGTTCTGGGAGAAGCGGTTGAGCACCGAGATCCGCAGGTACTCGGGGTCGACCTGGTCGGTGCGCACCGCCAGCAGCGGGGTGTCGTCGGGCCGGTGGAGGTCGCGCACCAGGTCGGTCATCGGGTTGTCGACGCTGATCTTGGTGTCCCCGCCCGGGCCGCGGCCGACGTCGAAGAGCTGCACGTCGAGGGTCGGCACCGCCAGCGGCACCACCACGGCCAGGGCGGTCGCCACCCCGCCGACCGCGAGCGCGTTGAGCCGCACCGTGGCGGTGTGCACGCCCAGGCCCGAGCCGGTGGCCAGCGGGTCGGGGCCGTCGTCGCCGAGGCTGCGTCCCCAGCGGGCGACCTGCTCGCTCTCCTGGAGGTAGAGCATGGTGACGAAGCCGAGCGCGGACAGCGCGAAGACCCACCAGGTCAGGTCGGTGGCGAGCAGGCTGACCGGCACGCTGTAGACGGCCAGCAGCGGCAGGCCGGCCAGCGGCACCCGCCGCAGCCCGCAGGCCAGGAGGTCGACCAGGACCAGGCACAGCAGGCCGCCGCCGATGAGCAGCGGCTCGACGGCGGCCTCGGCGGTGGGCACGGGGGAGGCGTAGACGACCGCGCCCTCGCGTGCCTCCGAGGCCGCGACGAGCAGCGCGTCCCAGGTCGAGCCCACCGGCAGCGGGGAGCCGACGACGACCCAGCTCAGGGCCATGGCCCCGCCCAGCAGCTGCAGCAGCAGCACCGAGAACGCACCCAGGCGTGACCAGCGCCCCACCGCCCCGATGCCCGCGACCAGCAGCGCGAGACCGAGCAGGGGGGACAGGAACAGCGACGGGGCGTCGGTGAAGCCGCGCCACGACAGGATGCAGACCCAGGTGGTCAGCGCGGCGGCGCTCGACTGGGCGAGACCGGCCCCGAGGCTGCTGCGGTTCCGGCTGCTCACGAGCCCACATCCGTCGTACGCCGCGTGCTCGCGCGCCCGGCCGAGCGTGCCCCGGCGCCGAGCTCCTGCCAGCGGGCCTCGACCCGGTCGCGGGGGCCCACGCCGGCGACCCGCCAGCCCTGCTGGGCCAGCAGCCCGGTGGCCGGGGCGGTCCCGGCCCCGGTGCCGACCCAGGCGTCGACGTCGAGGGCCAGCGCGAGCGCGCTGCCGTGCTGGGACTGCATGCGTCGCAGGACCGGTGCGTCGTGCTGCTGCACCGCGCCCAGGACCGCGACGACCAGGCCGCCGTGGCCTGCCTCGCCGAGCCAGGCGGTGTCGAGGCGGGGCGCCTCGACGGGGTGCAGGACCGCCAGCGCCTCCAGCAGGGGGGCGGTGCTCAGGTCGGCGCGGCGCTCGTGCCAGCCGCTGGCGCGGTCCTCGCCGGCGGCGGTGACCAGGCGCACCGCGAAGCCGCGGCGGGTCAGGTGCACCGCGACGGAGGCCGCGGCGCTCACGGCGGTCTCGAGGGAGGAGGCGATGCCCTCGCCGCGGTGGGCCGCGGCCCGGTTGTCGAGGAAGACCGTGGCCCGCGAGTGCCACGGCTGCTCCTCGCGGCGCACCATCAGCTCGCCCACCCTGGCCGAGCTGGGCCAGTGCACGCGGCGCAGGTCGTCGCCGCGGCGGTACTCGCGCACCGTGACGTCCTCGGCGCTGCCGGTGGCGAAGGCACGCGGGCGGTTGTCGCCCGACCCGCTCTCGGAGCCGCCGAGCGGGATCGGCGCCAGCACCACGGTGCGGGGGGTGACGGTCAGCGCCGAGGTGGTGTGGAAGGCGCGGCCGAGCTCGACGAGGCCGAAGGGGTCGCTGACCCGCACCGACATGGGCCCGACCTCGAAGCGCCCGCGCACGTCGGAGCGCACCTGGTAGCCGACCTGGCGGTGCCAGCCGTGGCCGATGCCCTCGAGCACGAAGCGGGGGCGGGTGCCGAGCACGTAGGGCACGTGGTCCTCGAGGAGCAGCACCCCGCTGGGGGTGCGGCCCTCGTTGCTCAGCGAGAGCGTCACCCGGGCCTGCTGGCCGGCGGTGACCAGGGAGGGGGAGGCGGTGCGCACCAGCGCGAGCCGGTAGCGGCTGCGGCCCAGCACCAGCGCGGTGACCAGGGGCAGCGCGAGCACGAGCACGCCGACCCGGGTCAGGGCCGGCTGGCCGAGCAGGACCGCGCACACCACCGCGGTGACGCCGGCGGCGACGAACGCCCGTCCGCGCACCGTCAGCCCGGCCAGCGCCTCCCTCACCGCGCCCGCCTCAGCGACGGGTGCCGTCGGGCACCGGCACGGCGGCGACGAGCCGCTCGAGGATCTCGTCGGTGCTGCGACCGTTCATCGAGGCCTCCACGCTGGGCAGCAGCCGGTGGGTCAGCACCCGGGGAGCCAGGGTGCGCACGTCGTCGGGCAGCACGTAGTCGCGGCCCTGCAGCGCGGCGTACGCCTTGGCCGCCCGCACCAGGTGCAGCGTGGCGCGGGGCGAGGCGCCCAGCACCAGCTCGTCGGTACGCCGCGTGGCCGAGGTCAGCGCGACGGTGTAGCGCTGCACGGCCTCGGCGACGAAGACCTGTCCGACGATCGCGGTGAGCTTGCGGATCTCGGCGGCGTCGGTGACGTGCTCGAGGTCGTCGAGGGGGTTGCCCTCGGTGTGGCCGGTGATCATCGCCAGCTCGGCGGCCTCGACGGGGTAGCCCATCGAGGTGCGCACCATGAACCGGTCGCGCTGGGCCTCGGGCAGCGTGTAGGTGCCCTCCATCTCCACCGGGTTCTGGGTGGCGATGACCATGAACGGCGTCTCGAGCTGGTAGGTCGCGTTGTCGACGGTGACCTGGCGCTCCTCCATGCACTCGAGCAGCGCTGACTGGGTCTTGGGGGAGGCGCGGTTGATCTCGTCGCCGACCACGATGTTGGCGAAGACGCCGCCGGGGCGGAACTCGAACTGGCGGGTGTCCTGGTTGAAGACCGACACGCCGGTCACGTCGGAGGGCAGCAGGTCGGGCGTGAACTGGATGCGGCGCACCGTGGAGTCGATCGAGCGGGCCAGGGCCTTGCTCAGCATCGTCTTGCCCACTCCGGGCACGTCCTCGATCAGCAGGTGCCCCTCGGCGAGCAGCACGACGAGCGCCGAGCTGACGACCTCGGGCTTGCCCTCGATCACGCGCTCGACGTTGGTGCGCACCCGCTTCATGACGCGCGCCAGCGTCTCGAGGTCGGCGCCTCCAGCGTTCGGAGATCCCACGAGCGGTCCCTTCCAGGTGGTGCCGGTGCCCGGCAGTGGGTTTCCACCGTATGCCGTCGCCGGCCCCCCGCACTCGGTGGAGCGCGGAGAGGGGGAGCGCGGGGGTGCGGAAGGGGTGGAATGTGGTTGACGGTGGAGGGATGTGGAGTAGAGTGGTGGAAAGTGGAGCAAGTGACCGTCCCGGGACTTGTCGACGTGGAGGTGCGATGTGTTCTTCATGGGCACCTACACCCCCAAGGTCGACGACAAGGGACGCCTCTTCCTCCCGGCCAAGTTCAGGGACGCACTGTCGGAGGGGCTCGTGATCACGCAAGGACAGGAGAACTGCCTGACCGTGTGGCCCGAGGCGACCTTCATGGCCGAGGCCCGGCGGGCCCAGGAGACCCCGATGACCAACAAGGACGCCCGCGACTACCGCCGCGTGCTGTTCGCGGGGGCCGAGCAGGGCACGCCCGACAAGCAGGGCCGCATCGGCATCTCGCCGATCCTGCGGGCCAGCGCCGGCATCGAGCGCGACGTGGTCGTGGCCGGCGTCGGTGACCGGGTCGAGATCTGGAACCCCCAGCGCTGGACCGAGTACTCCACCGGAGCCCAGGCCAAGTTCGCCGAGCTCGACGAGGCACCCCCGCTCTGAGCGGACGCTCCACCACGCACCACTCGCACCACCGCACGCAGACCACCAACAGAACAGTGATCCGCAGGGCCCGGTCTCGGCCCGCTCCCCACTCGTCTTCTGGGACACCTTCCCCGGCCCCAGACGACACCCGGTTCTGGGGCACCTTCCCCGGTTCCAGAACCCCTGAAGCACCGGCGAGCGGGCAGGGACCAGACCCTGCGGACCACCTGCACCCCGGATCGCCCCACCGGCGCTCCACCCACGCTCCACCTGCACCACTCCGCACCACCAGCCACCAGCCAGCACCAGCCAGCACCACGACGCAGCACTCTCCTGATGGGGTCGAGACCATGAGCAGCACCCAGGTCGACGGACTGACCGGCGCACCCGGCGCCCGGCCGGCACCCGGAGCCCCCGCGCCCCGGGTGCGCCACCAGGCCCAGGACGCGCTGCGTCTGATGGCGTTCTCGGCGGCCATGTCGCTCAGCGCGGCCGTGGCCTTCACGCTCCTGACGAGCCTGGGCCGCTGACGTGGCCGGCCCCTCGCACATCCCGGTGCTCCTCGACCGGGTCGTGGCACTGCTCGCTCCCGCGCTCGACCACCCCGGCGCGGTCCTCGTCGACTGCACCCTGGGTCTCGGCGGCCACTCCGAGGCGGTCCTCGAGCGCCTCGAGCACGCCCGCGTCGTCGGCATCGACCGCGACCCCGCCGCCCTCGAGCTGGCCGGGCAGCGGCTGGCGGCGTACGGCGACCGGTTCCGCGGGGTGCACGCGGTCTACGACGAGATCCCCGAGGTCCTCGACGAGCTGGGCCTCGACCACGTCGACGCGGTCCTCTTCGACCTGGGCGTCTCCTCGATGCAGCTCGACGTGCGCGAGCGCGGCTTCGCCTACGCCGAGGACGCGCCCCTCGACATGCGGATGGGCAGCACCGGCCTCACCGCGGCCGACGTGCTCAACACCTACTCCGCGGCCGAGCTGACGCGGGTGCTGCGCGACTACGGCGAGGAGAAGTTCGCCCGCAAGATCGCCGGGGCCGTGGTCCGCCGCCGCGAGAGCGAGCCGTTCACCACCTCGGCGGCGCTGGTCGAGCTGCTGTACGCCGAGATCCCGGCGCCCGCGCGCCGCACCGGCGGGCACCCGGCCAAGCGGACCTTCCAGGCGCTGCGCATGGAGGTCAACGACGAGCTCGCGGTGCTGCGCCGGGCGCTGCCGGCCTCCATCGAGGCCATCGGCGTCGGCGGCCGGGTGGTGGTGGAGTCCTACCACTCGCTGGAGGACCGGCTGGTCAAGCAGGCGTTCACCGCCGCGACCCGCTCCGAGGTCCCCGTCGACCTGCCCTTCGTGCCCGAGGGGAGCGAGCCGGCCCTGCGGCTGGTCACCCGCGGCTCCGAGAAGGCCGACGCCGCCGAGATCGAGGCCAACCCGCGCGCCGCCTCGGTGCGCCTGCGCGCGGTCGAACGCGTGCGACCCACCACGACCACCACCACCGGAAGGGGAGCCGCCCGATGAGCAGTCTCTACAGCACCCAGGGCGCCGCCCGCAGCAGCCGGATGCCGCGCATCGCCGGGGCCGCCGTCGAGCGCGCCCGGCTCAGCGTGGTGCCGGTCGCCCGCACCCGCGCCGCGAAGGTGCCCTTCGTCAGCCTGGTCACCGTGCTGCTGCTCGGCGGGGTCGTGGGGCTGCTGCTCTTCAACACCTCCATGCAGCAGTCGGCCTTCGCCGCCACGTCGCTGGAGCAGCGCGCCACCGTGCTCTCGGCGCGCCAGGAGGCGCTGGCCACCAAGCTGGAGCGGCTGCGCGACCCCCAGGAGATCGCGCGCCGCGCCCAGAAGATGGGCATGCAGGTGCCGGCCGCGCCGCTCTTCCTCGACCTGGACGACGGCTCGGTCTCCGGTGACCCCGCCGGCGCGACGCTCGGCGCCCGGCTGCCGCTCGACCCGCTGCCCCCGGCCCGGCCCTCCGAGCTCGACCCGGCCGCGACCGTGGTGACCCCGCCCGAGGGCGTGCTGGGCGACCAGCGTGGCGACGGCGCCGGCGGCGGTGGCGGCGGTAAGAACAAGCAGGACGAGAAGAAGCAGGACAAGGCCGACAAGAAGAACGACAAGGACAAGAACAAGAAGAACAAGAAGAAGAACAAGAAGAACGACTGACCCGCCGCCCCACCACGCCCGAGACACACCAGGAGCCCTCGTGCCCCCCACGCGCCCGACGCCGAGCCACGAGGTCGCGGCTCGCCGCGGCCACCCGCACTTCCGCCTGCGGGTCGGGTTCGTCCTGATCGCCATGGTGCTCTCGGTCTTCGCCGGCCGGCTGGTGCAGCTGCAGGGCATCGACCCGAAGGCCTACGCCGAGATGGCGGCGGCCGAGGGCATGGACGAGATGGTGCTGCCCGCCCAGCGCGGCGCGATCCTCGACCGCAACGGCGAGCCGTTGGCGCAGTCGGCCGACGGGCTGATGGTCGTGGCCGACCCGGCCCTGGTCAACACCGACGAGGAGGGCCGCGAGGTCGACCGGGCTCCCGAGCTCGCGAAGTTCCTCTCGGGCAAGCTCGACGTCGACTACTTCACCCTCCTGCAGCGCCTGCGCGCCGAGAGCCGGTTCCAGTACGTCGCCCGCGGCGTGCCCGCGGCGACCGCGACCAAGGTGGTCGACCGCGCCGAGGAGCTCGGCTTCGACGGTCTCTCGACCTGGCGCGACCCGGTGCGGGAGTACCCCGCCGACGACGTGGCCGCCAACCTGGTCGGCTTCCTCGGCACCCCGCTGGCCGACGGGACCCCGCAGCCGCTGGCCGGCTTCGAGCGCACCTTCGACGAGCTGCTCTCCGGCACCGACGGCTCGGCCCGCTACGCGATGGCCGCCGGCAACAAGCTGCCGCTCGGCGACAACACGGTCGTGGAGGCCCAGGACGGCCAGGACCTCACGCTGACCGTCGACCGCGAGCTGCAGTGGTACGCCCAGCGCGTGGTGCGCCAGACGGTGCAGCAGTCGCGCGGCGACTCGGGCCTGGCGGTGGTGATGGACTCGCGCACCGGTGAGGTGCTGGCGCTGGCCGACCACCCGACGTTCGACGCCAACGCCCCGCTGGCCTCCGACGAGGCCGACCTGGGCTCGCGCGCGGTCAGCGACGTCTACGAGCCGGGCTCGGTCTCGAAGGTGCTGACGATGGCCGGGCTGCTCGACGCCGGCAAGGTCACCCCGCGCACCCGCCTGACGGTGCCCGGCTCGCTGGCCCGCCAGGACCGCACCATCGGTGACTGGTTCCCCCACGACACGATCCGGCTGACCCTGGCCGGGGTGCTGGCCAAGTCGTCCAACATCGGCACCGTGCTGGCCTCCGACAAGTTCGAGGACGGCCAGATGCGCCGCTACCTGGCGGCCTTCGGGCTCGGCTCGGCGACCGGCGCCGGCGTGCGCGGCGAGTCGGCCGGGATCCTGCCCGACCCCTCGCTGTGGACCAGCCAGACCCAGGACCGCATCGCCTTCGGCCAGTCGGTGTCGGTGAACGCCCTGCAGATGGCCGCCGCCGTCAACACGATCGCCAACGACGGGGTGCGCGTCGACCCGAGCCTGGTGCGCGGCAGCGCGACCACCGACGCGGGGGAGCAGGTCGGCACCGACCAGGCCACCACCACCGAGGTGATCAGCGCCGAGGCGGCCCGCAAGACGGCGCTGATGATGGAGCGCGTCGTCGACCCCGAGGCCGGGGTCGCGCCCGGCGCCCAGATCCCCGGCTACCGGGTGGCGGGCAAGACCGGCACCGCGCAGCGGGTGGGCGAGGAGTGCCGCTGCTACGACGGCACCTTCACCGTCTCCTTCGCCGGCTTCGCCCCCGCCGACGACCCGCGCTTCACCGTCTACGTCGTCGTGCAGAACCCGCGCAACGGCGGCGGTGGCGGCTCGGTCGCCGGCCCCGCGTTCGCCAAGATCGCCGGCTACGCGCTGCGCCGCTACGCCGTCCCGCCCACCGGGACCCCCGCCTC
>NZ_JBDYKJ010000073.1:0-23976 GCF_040012395.1 Nocardioides sp. 31GB23
CGAGAGCGGCGAGGCGTGGTTCGTGCTGCCGCAGACCGACGTCGACGTGGTGCGCGAGGTGGAGGCGGCGGCCGCGACGGTGCCGGCTGCGGCGAGCCCGGTGACGGCGGCCAGGGCGGCCATTCCGGCCAGGCCGGTGGCGAGGGGGGCGAACGGGGTGGGGACGGTGCGGTGCACGGGGTGCCTCCTGGGGCGGTGGGTGGGTGTGGACACCTCCTCTACGCCCGGGCCGGCCCCCCGGTTGCGCGCTCGACGACGCCGCGGACTGGTCTGGACCAGCGTCGTGGAGCGGGTCGGGGTGTTTGGCCCCGCTGCCCCGCGGGCAGCAGGGTCTCCAGGGGGTCGGCGCGGTCTCGCGTCCGGTGTCGGCCGCCACGACACCCCCACGACCAGGAGCCCCGTGAGCACCACCGTCGACAGTGCCGCGCCGTCCGGCGCGTGGCGCTCCTGCGCCGCGCTGCTGGAGCCCGACGGGCTCGACGACCCCGTGGGCGCCGCGGCCTGGGCCGACCTGTCCGCCCGGGCCCGGCACGCCAACCCCTTCCTGGGCGCGGGAGTGCTGGTGCCCGCGCTGCGCCACCTGGCCGGGCCGGACGAGGTCCGCCTGCTCACGGTGGGCTCCCCCGGACGCCTCGACCTCCTGCTGCCGGTCGCGGCCCGGCGACGCACCCGGCGTACTCCGGTGCGCGCGTGCGTGGGCTGGGCCCACACCCACCACTTCCTCGGTACGCCGCTCGTCGCGCCCACCCTCGGCGAGCAGGGCTGGCGCGCGGCCCTGGTGGCGCTGCGCGAGAGCGGCGAGGCGTGGTTCGTGCTGCCGCAGACCGACGTCGACGTGGTGCGCGAGGTGGAGGCGGCGGCCGCGAGCCTGGGGCTGGCCACCCGGCGGCTCGAGGAGCAGGCCCGCCCCGTCACCCACCGCCACGAGCGCGACGACTACGCCGAGCAGCAGCTGAGCGGACGCCGGCGCAAGGAGCTGCGGCGGGTGCGCCGACGCCTCGAGGAGAGCCTCGGGGGCGGGCTCGAGCTCGTCGACCTGGCCGCGGGCGCCTCCGCGCCGGCCCTCGAGGCCGCGCTGGAGGAGTTCCTGGCCCTGGAGGCCGCCGGGTGGAAGGGCGCCGACGGCGGGGCCATCGCCGGCCGCCCGGCCGAGCGCGCGTTCTTCCTCGAGGCCTGCCGTGCCCTGGCCGGCGAGGGACGTCTCGAGGTCCTGGCGCTGCGCGGGCGCGAGGGCGGACCCGCGGCGATGGCGCTGGTGCTGCGCGACGGCGACACCCAGCTCACCTTCAAGATCGCCTACGACGAGCAGCACGCGAGCCACTCCCCCGGGCTGCTGCTCTACCTCGAGCAGCTCTCCCGCTTCCACGCCTCGGGCGCCACGCTCGTCGACACCTGCGCCGCCCCCGACCACCCCATGGCACGACGCCTGCACGGCGACGACCGGCTCCTGGTGACGCTCGCCGTCGCGCTGGGTCCGCGGCGCGGCACGCTGGCCGTGCGCTGGGCGCGGGCCGTGGCCAGGACCACCGCGGCCGTGCGCCGCCACCGCACCACGACCGACCCACGAGAGGACCGACCATGACCAGCCTGCTGCACCTCGACGAGCAGTCCGTGCACGCCCTGCGCACCGCCGGCGAGACCGGTGAGCCGCAGGAGGTGACCCACGCCCTGCGCTCCCACGACCTGCTGACCCTCGAGGCGCTCGCCGACCTCGCCGTCTCGCTGCCCGCCGAGAGCATCGAGCACAACGTCGGCGCGCTGCCCGACGTGGTCGCCGACGGTCGCGCGCCCACCCTCGACCTCGAGCTGCGCGAGATGATCCTGGGCCTGGAGACCAACGGCGCCTGGTGCGTGGTCAAGAACGTCGAGCAGGACCCCCGCTACAGCGCCCTGCTCGACTCCTGCCTCGACGAGATCGAGGACCTCGTCTCCGGGCCCGGCCAGGCCTACCACCGCGAGGGGTTCGTCTTCCTGTCCGCTCCCGGCTCGATGACGCCCTCCCACATCGACCCCGAGCACAACGTGCTGCTGCAGGTGCAGGGCACCAAGACGATGGTCACCGGGCGCTGGGCCACCCCCGACGCCCGGGCCGGCGAGGCCGAGCGCCTGGTCGGCGGCGGGCACCGCAACCTGGGCCACGACGTGCAGGACCCGGTCGAGCACCACCTCCAGCCCGGCGACGGCATCTACGTGCCGCCCTACACCCAGCACAAGGTGGTCAACGGCCCGGCGCTGTCGATCTCGCTGTCGGTCACCTGGCGCAGCCACGCCCTGGCCGACGAGGCCCGGGTGCTGCGCGCCAACTCCTACCTGCGCCGCGCCGGTCTGTCCCCCAGCGCCCCCGGCACCCGCCCCGGCGCCGACCGGGCCAAGGCCACGGCCGTCTCCGCGGCCGAGAAGGCCAAGGCCGCCGTACGCCGCCGCTGACCCGGCGCAAACTTCCCGCCCACCCGGCCTGAACCTCCCGCCGAGCCGGCGCAAACTTCACGTCCACCCGGTCTAAATCTCTCCTCAAGCCACCCGGGGGCGACCGAGCGCCACCTACCCTGGGCCCCGGACAGCGGACGGAGAACCCAGGTGGAGCAAGCGGGCTACGACGCGACCCTGTGGCGGCTGACGCTGCAGCACTCCCCCATCGGGATGGTGCTGGTCGACCTCGACGGACGGTTGACGATGGTCAACCGAGCCGCGTGCACGATGCTGGGCCGCGACGCCGACGACCTCCGGGCGTGCACGTTCCAGGAGATCACGCACCCCGACGACCTCGACGCCGACCTGGCGCAGTTCGAGCGGACGCTGGCCGGGGAGATCGACAGCTACCGGATCCTCAAGCGCTACCTGCGCCCGGACGGGAGCGTGGTGTGGGGCGACCTGTCGGTGGCGCTCGTGCGGGACGACACCGGCGAGCCCCAGCACTTCATCTCGCAGATCCTCGACGTCAGCGAGGAGCACGAGCGCCGCGACCACCTCGAGCGCACGGTCGCCGAGCTCGAGACCGAGCGCAGCACCCTCGAGGCCATCTTCGACACCGTCAACGTCGGACTGCTGCTCATCGACGCCGACGGCCGCTACGAGCGGTCCAACCGCCGCCACCAGGAGACGATGCGCCTGCCGTTCCCCGACGGCCACGACGGTCACGCGGGCCAGCTCGGGCACGTCTACCGCCCCGACGGGGTCACCCTCCTGACGCGGGAGGAGATGCCCTCGTGGCGCGCCACCCGGGGCGAGGAGTTCGACGACTACCTCTACTGGGTCGGTCACGACCCGGTGACCCGTTCGGCGTTCTCGACCTCCGCCCGGCAGGTGCGCGGCGCCGACGGCGAGCGCCGTGGAGCGACGATCGCCTACCAGGAGGTCACCGACCTGATGCGCGCGCTGGCGGTCAAGGACGAGTTCGTCGCCTCGGTCTCCCACGAGCTGCGCACCCCGCTGACCGCGGTGCTGGGCCATCTCGAGATCCTGGCCGAGTCCGACGAGCTGCCGCCCCCGGTACGACGCCAGCTCGGGGTGGTCAGGCGCAACGCCGAGCGGCTGCGCACCCTCGTCTCCGACCTGCTGGAGGTCGCGCAGGCGCACGCCGGCTCGCTGCAGCTCGACCGCGACACCGTCGACGTGGCTCGCCTGGTCCACGAGGCCCTGGAGGCGGCGGCGCCGGCCGCCGCCGCGGCGGGGGTCGGGCTCGAGGTCGACGTGCCCGAGGTCCTGGACGCCCTGGTCGACGGCCAGCGGCTGCGCCAGGTGGTCGACAACCTGGTCTCCAACGCCGTCAAGTACACCGACCGCGGCGGCGCCGCGGGGGTGCGTGTGGGGGTCGACGGCACGACGCTCGACATCCGGGTGCACGACTCCGGCATCGGGATGAGCGCGGCCGAGGTGGAACGCGCCTTCACCCGGTTCTTCCGCGGCAGCGGCGCCCTCGAGCGCCACCGTCCCGGCACCGGTCTCGGGCTGACGATCGTCCAGTCCATCGTGGAGGCGCACGGGGGCAGCATCAGCCTGTCCAGCGAACCGGGCACGGGCACCGAGTTCCACGTCCGTCTGCCCGGTGCCGTGCTCGGCTGAACCCGGCCCTGCAGGTTCGGGCCGGGTCAGTGCGAAGTTTGGGCCGGGTCCGCGGGAGGTTTGGGCCGGGTCGGCGGGAGGTTCGGGCCGGGTCAGGAGCGGGGGACCTTGGCCTCGATCTCGGCGAGCCAGGCGGTGGGGGCGGCGTCGGAGGGCATCCGCCAGTCACCGCGCGGCGACATCGTGCCGCCGGCGCTGACCTTGGGGCCGTTGGGCAGCGCCGAGCGCTTGAACTGGCTGGCGAAGAAGCGCCGCACGAAGACCTCGAGCCAGCCGCGGATGGTGGCCAGGTCGTAGGCGCCGCGCTTGTCGGCGGGGAAGCCCGGGGGCCACTCGCCGGCCTCGGCGTCGTGCCAGGCGTGCCAGGCCAGGAAGGCGATCTTGCTGGGCCGGTAGCCGCGCCGCAGCACGTGGTAGAGCGTGAAGTCCTGCAGCGAGTAGGGCCCGACGGTGTCCTCGGTGCGCTGCTCGGGAGCGTCCTCGGTGGCGGGGATCAGCTCGGGGGTGATCTCGAGCTCGAGGATCTCGCGCAGCACGTCGTTGGTCTCGGCCTCGAACTGCCCGCTGTCGGCGACCCAGCGGATCAGGTGCTGCACCAGCGTCTTGGGCACCCCGGCGTTGACGTTGTAGTGCGACATCTGGTCGCCGACGCCGTAGGTGCACCAGCCCAGCGCGAGCTCGGAGAGGTCGCCGGTGCCGACGACGAGTCCGCCACGGTGGTTGGCCAGACGGAAGAGGTAGTCGTAGCGCAGCCCCGCCTGCACGTTCTCGAAGGTGACGTCGTAGACGTCCTCGCCCTCGGAGTAGGGGTGGTCGAGGTCGCCGAGCATCTGCTCGGCGGCCGGGCGGATGTCGATCTCCTCGAAGGTGACCCCGAGCGAGGCGCACAGCCGGGTGGCGTAGTCCTTGGTCTCGCTGCCGGTCGCGAAGCCGGGCATCGTGTAGGCGAGGATCTCGCTGCGCGGGCGCCCGGCGCGGTCCATCGCCTTGGCCGCCACGATCAGGGCATGGGTGGAGTCGAGGCCGCCGCTGACCCCGATGACGGCCTTGGGCGCCCAGGTCTCGCTGCTCATCGCCAGCATCCGCTGCTCCAGGCCGTAGACCTGGATGTTGTAGGCCTCGTAGCAGTCGAGCGCGAGCCGCTCGGGGTCGTCGGGCACGAACGGGAACCGGTCGACCTTGCGCCGCAGCCCCAGGTCGCCCGTGGGCGGCGCGAGCTCGAGGCGCACGGTGCGGAACTGCGAGGTCCGCTCGGCGTGCGTGCGCCGGTTGTCGTCGAAGGTGCCCATCCGCAGCCGCTCCTGGCGCAGGTGGTCGAGGTCGACGTCGGCGACGGTGCGGCGCGGCCCCTCGGGGAAGCGCTCCCCCTCGGCCAGCAGCTCACCGACCTCGTAGATCATCGTCTGGCCGTCCCACGACAGGTCGGTCGACGACTCGCCCTGGCCCGCGGCCGCGAAGACGTACGCCGCGTTGCAGCGGTGCGAGGCGGAGCGCACCAGCAGGCGGCGGTCCTCGGCCCGCGCCACGGTGATCGGGCTGCCGGACAGGTTGGCCAGCACCGTGGCGCCGGCCAGCGCGGCCTCCGCCGAGGGCGGCACCGGCACCCACATGTCCTCGCAGACCTCGACGTGCAGCACCAGCCCGGGCACGTCGACCACGTCGAAGAGCAGGTCGGGCCCGAAGGGCACCGAGCGCCCGGCCACGCTCACGCTGCCGCCGCGGCGGTCGTCGCCGGGGGCGAAGTGGCGTCGCTCGTAGAACTCGCGGTAGGTCGGCAGGTAGGACTTGGGCGAGACGCCGAGCACCTCGCCGCGGTGCACGACCACCGCGCAGTTGAGGACCCGGCCGTCGACGACCAGCGGCGCGCCGACCACCAGCACGGGGGTCAGCTCGCGCGAGCCCTCGACCACGCTCGCCACCGCGTCGTCGACGGCGTCGAGCAGCACGTCCTGCAGCAGCAGGTCCTCGATGGCGTAGCCCGAGAGGCACAGCTCGGGGAAGACCGCGACCGCGACCCCGTCGTCGTGGCAGAGCCGGGCCTGCTCCAGCACGCGTGCGGCGTTGGCTGCGGGGTCGGCGATGGCCACCGGCAGCGTGCACGCGGCGACCCGGGCGAACCCGTGCTCGTAGGCGTTGTAGAAGTCCACGCCACGCAGTGTGTCAGCCGCCGCCGGCCCCGGGGACGACCAGCAGGGTGGTCCGCGACCCCCGTCTGCTCAGTCGGGGTAGCCGTCGGGGTTCTGCGACTGCCAGCGCCAGGTGTCGGCGCACATCTCCTCGACGGTCTTGACGGTGCGCCACCCGAGCTCGGCGTTCGCCTTCGACGGGTCGGCGTACGACGACGCCACGTCGCCGGAGCGCCGCGCCACGACCTCGTACGGCAGCTCGCGCCCCACGGCGCGCTCGAAGGCGTGCAGCAGCTCTAGGACGCTGGTGCCGCGTCCGGTGCCGAGGTTCCAGGTGCTGACCGGCTCGTCGGTGCGGTCGAGCGCCTCGAGCGCCGCGACGTGGCCGGCGGCGAGGTCCTCGACGTGGATGTAGTCGCGCACGCCGGTGCCGTCGACGGTGTCGTAGTCGTCGCCGAAGACCTGCAGCTTCTCGCGCCGGCCCACGGCCACCTGGGCGATGTAGGGCATCAGGTTGTTGGGCACGTCGCTGGGGTCCTCGCCGATCGTGCCCGAGGGGTGCGCGCCGACGGGGTTGAAGTAGCGCAGCAGCGCGAAGCGCGACTCGGGGTCGGCGATGGCGACGTCGCGCAGGATCTGCTCCTGCATCACCTTGGTCCAGCCGTAGGGGTTGGTGGCGAAGGTCGCCCGGTCCTCGGTGGCCCCGGCCTGGTCGGTGCCGTAGACGGTGGCGCTGGAGGAGAAGACCAGCTTGCGCACCCCGTGGCGCTGCATCGCGCGCACCAGCGAGAACGTCGAGCCGAGGTTGTTCTCGTAGTAGCTCAGGGGCTTGGCTACGCTCTCACCGACGGCCTTGAAGCCCGCGAAGTGGATCACCGCGTCGATCGTCTCGGTGTCGAAGAGGTGCGAGGTCTTGTCGACGTCGGTCAGGTCGAAGGCGTGCACGGGGATGTGGCGCCCCGAGAGGGCCTCGAGCCGCCCCACGACCGTGGGCTTGGCGTTGGAGAAGTCGTCGACCACCAGGATGTCGTGCCCGGCCTCGATGAGGGCCAGGACCGTGTGTGAGCCGATGTAGCCGGCACCGCCGGAGACGAGAACGCGCATGGTCTGCAACCTAGCCGGTCGTGGACCACGACCCCTCCCCCACACCGACGACCACGGGCGTCGCGGCCGGGCGTGAGCAGCGCCACATCGGCTCGGGGGCGGGGCCGGGCCTAGCCTGGGGCCAGTCCGTGGACTCCAGCAGGGAGCCGCGAGATGCACCACGAGGAGCTCGACGATGAGCGAAGAGACCGCCCCCTACGGCAGCGGCACCCCCGCGTCCGCCCCCACCGCCGCGCAGGCCCCCGCCAAGCGGGTGCGCACCCACCACCTGCGCGAGATGAAGGAGCGCGGGGAGAAGATCACGATGCTCACGGCGTACGACATGTACACCGCGGCCACCTTCGACGAGGCCGGCATCGACCTGCTGCTGGTCGGCGACTCGGCCTCCAACAACGTGCTCGGCAACGAGACCAGCCTGCCGATCACCGTCGACGAGCTGCTGCCGCTGACCCGCGCGGTCGCCGGCGCCGCCCGGCGGGCGATGGTCGTGGGCGACCTGCCGTTCGGCAGCTACCAGGCCTCCCCCGAGCAGGGCTACCTGACCGCGGTGCGGTTCATGAAGGAGGCCGGGGCGCACTGCGTGAAGCTCGAGGGCGGCGTCGAGATGGTGCCGGTCATCGAGAAGCTGACCCGCGGGGGCGTCCCGGTGATGGCGCACATCGGCTTCACCCCGCAGTCCGAGCACACCCTGGGCGGCTACCGGGTGCAGGGGCGCGGCGAGGCCGCCGAGCGGGTGCGCCGCGACGCGCTCGCGGTGCAGGAGGCCGGTGCGTTCGCGGTGGTGATGGAGATGGTGCCCGGCGACGTCGCGGCCGAGATCAGCGCCGAGCTGACCATCCCGACCATCGGCATCGGCGCCGGCGCCGGCTGCGACGGCCAGGTGCTGGTCTGGCAGGACGCCTTCGGGCTGCGCACCGGGCGGATGGCCCGCTTCGTCAAGCAGTACGCCGACGTGCACAGCGTGCTGCTCGAGGGCGCGCGCGCCTACGCCGCCGACGTCAAGGGCGGCACCTTCCCCGCCTCCGAGCACACCTTCTAGGCCGGGGGCCAGGTGGACACCCAGACCCTGCTCAACCTCGGCCTCGTCCTGCTCTTCGTCATGGTGGGAGGTGTCTTCGCCGGCACCGAGATCGCGCTGGTCTCCCTGCGCGAGTCGCAGCTCGACCAGCTCGACAAGCGGGGCGGCCGGGGCGCCCGCGTCGCCTCGGTCGCGCGCGACCCCAACCGCTTCCTGGCCGCGGTGCAGATCGGCGTCACCGTGGCCGGCTTCTTCTCCGCGGCGTACGGCGCCTCCACCCTGGCGCCCGACTTCGCGCCCGCGCTGGTCGCCCTCGGCCTGCCCACCGGGGCCGCCGACACGCTCGCGCTGGTCGTCCTCACCCTGGCCATCGCCTACACCTCCCTGGTGCTCGGCGAGCTGGTGCCCAAGCGGATCGCCCTGCAGCGCAGCACGAGCGTCGCGCTGCTCGTGGGGCCGCCCCTGGACCGCTTCGCCACGCTGGTGCGCCCGGTGGTGTGGTTCCTCTCGCTCTCGACCAACGCGGTGGTGCGGCTGCTCGGCGGCGACCCGCACGCGGCCTCCGAGGAGATGTCCGACGAGGAGCTGCGCTACCTCGTCGACCAGCACCAGGGCCTCGAGCCCGCCGAGCGGCAGATCCTCACCGACGTCTTCGACGCCGGTGACAGCACGCTGCGCGAGGTGATGCGCCCCCGCGGCGACGCGGTCGTGCTCGGCGCGGCGACCACGGTCGGCGAGGCCGTCGCGACCGTGCTCGAGCACCCCTTCTCCCGCTACCCCGTGGTGGGCCGCGGCCCCGACGACGTGCGCGGCTTCCTGCACGTGCGCGACCTGCTGGGCGCCGACCCGCAGGCGCCGGTCTCCTCGCTGGCCCGCGAGATCGCCTTCCTGCCCGGCACCAACAAGGTGCTGCCGACCCTGACCTGGATGCGCGACCACCGCAGCCACATCGCCGTGGTCGTCGACGAGTACGGCGGCACCGACGGCATCGTCACCCTCGAGGACCTGGTCGAGGAGCTCGTCGGCGAGATCCACGACGAGTACGACGCCCCGCTCGCGCACGCGCGCAACGGCACCGACGGCCTCGACGCGGGGCTGAGCATCGAGGACTTCGGGACGGCCTCGGGCCTGGAGCTGCCCGACGGGCCCTACGAGACGGCCGCCGGCTTCGTGCTGCACCACCTCGGGCGGGTCGCGCGCCTGGGCGACCTGGTCACGGTCGAGGACGCCGAGCTGCACGTCGTCGGGCTCGAGGGCCACCGGATCACCCGCCTGGAGGTGCGGCCGGTCTCGCGAGGCACCGCGGCGGACTGATGACCGCCGCGACGGCGCGACGTACGGTGGGGTGATGCGCCGACCGCTGCTGCTGGGTCTCGTCTCCACCGTCGCCGCCGCGCTGCTCGCGGCCCCGCCTGCCGGGTCGGGCCAGCCAGCAGGGCCAGCGGGGCAAGCAGAGCCGGCCGAACGCCGCGCCGTGCCGGCGCTGCGGGTCACCACGCTCGCCGACGGCCTCGACCACCCGTGGGACATCGCCCCGATCGGCGGCGGCGACTACCTGGTGACCCAGCGCGACCGGGCGACGGTGTCGCTGCTGGGCGCCGACGGCGACGTGCGCCGGCTGGCCTTCCCCTCGCGCAACGTCTGGGTCTCGGGCGAGACCGGGCTGATGGGCCTGGTCGCCGACCCCCGCTTCGAGCAGAACCGGCGCTTCTACACCTGCCAGGGCGCGACCCGGTCGGGCGGCGGGCACGACGTGAGGGTGCTGGCGTGGAAGCTCAACCAGCGCGCCACCCGCGCCAAGCGCCGGGGGCCGCTGCTGCGGGGCATCCCGGCCACCACCGGTCGCCACGGCGGCTGCCGGCTGCTGGTGGCCGACGACGGGGCGCTGGTCGTCGGCACCGGCGACGCCGCCATCGGCCGGAACCCGCGCCGCCTCACCTCCCTGGGCGGCAAGACGCTGCGCCTGGACCGGATGACGGGCAAGCCCTGGCCGGGCAACCCGTTCCCGAGGGCGACCAGCACGCGCAAGCGCTACGTCTTCACCTACGGCCACCGCAACGTCCAGGGCCTGGCCCAGCGCAGCGACGGGTCGCTGTGGTCGGTGGAGCACGGCAGCTTCCGCGACGACGAGGTCAACCGGCTGGTGCGCGGCGGCGACCACGGCTGGCACCCGGTGCCCGGCTACGACGAGCAGGTGCCGATGACCGACCGCTCGCTGCCGGGTCGCCAGCGGGTGGCGCGCTGGCGCTCGGGCAACCCCACGATCGCCCCCGGCGGCGCCGACTTCGTGGCGGGCGGGAAGTGGGGGGCGCTGCGCGGCGACCTGGCGATGGCGGTGCTCAAGGACCAGCAGGTGCGCTTCCTCGACTTCGACTCGCGCGGACGGCTGCGGGCCCAGCGGGTGCCCGACGAGCTGACCGGGCACGGCCGCATCCGCACCGTGGTGCGCGACAGCGACAACAGCCTGCTGCTGCTGACCGACAACGGCGGCGGCGCCGACGAGGTGCTGCGGGTCACGCCGCGCTAGCGCTGCTCACTCCCAGCCGAGCCAGATGCCGCCGGGCACCACGACGGCGAACCAGCTCAGCGCCGAGACCACCGCCACCCACGGCACCCAGCGCGGGTGCAGGGTGAACCAGGCGGAGGCGACGAGCAGGCAGAGGGCCCACCACACCAGCATCAGCGCCTGCACCCACCAGGGCGTGAAGGGCGCGCTGGCGGCGTACAGGAAGAAGGTCGTGGCCATGCCGACCATGCCCACGAAGGGCCACGGGTCGGCGGCGTCGGGGCGCGGGGCCGGACGGGTGCGTCGGCGCGACAGCACCGGCTCAGTCCTCGAGACCGGCGTCGTCCCAGCGCTCGTCCTCCTCCTCCCACTCCTCGTTGCGCGCCTGGGCGGTGTCGAGGGCGTGGGCCGCCGCCTCGCGGGAGTCGTAGGGGCCCAGGCGGTGCTTGGCCGGGCACAGGTCGTCGACCGTCTCGACCCGGTGGTGCTTGACGCAGAACCAGTACTGGTCGGGGTTGCCGCCTTCGCTCATGCCCCGAGACTAACGCGTGCGCCGGCCGCCTAGACTCGGTCGGCGTGACTCCCGTGGCCCCCGCGACCCTGTCTCCGCGCCGACCCGTGCCCGCCCACGTGGTGCGCCCCGAGTACGTCGACCGCGACGCGCCGGCGCCCTACACCGGGCCCGAGGTGAAGGACGCCGAGACCATCGAGCGGATGCGGGTCGCCGGCCGGCTCGCCGCGCAGGCCCGCGAGGAGGTCGGGCGCCACGTCGTGCCCGGCGTCACCACCGACGAGCTCGACCGCATCGGCCACGAGTTCCTCTGCGACCACGGGGCCTACCCCTCCACGCTCGGCTACCGCGGCTTCCCCAAGTCGCTGTGCTCGAGCGTCAACGAGGTGGTCTGCCACGGCATCCCCGACAGCCGGGTCGTCGAGGACGGCGACATCGTCAACATCGACATCACCGCCTTCCTCGACGGGGTGCACGGCGACACCAACGCGACCTTCCTCGCCGGCGACGTCGACGAGGAGTCGCGGCTGCTCGTCGAGCGCACCCGCGAGGCGCTCGAGCGGGGCATCAGGGCGGTCAAGCCGGGGCGCCGCATCAACGTCATCGGCCGGGTCATCGAGTCCTTCGCCAAGCGGCACGGCTACGGCGTGGTGCGCGAGTTCACCGGCCACGGCATCGGCACGCACTTCCACTCCGGGCTGATCGTGCCGCACTACGACGACCCGCAGCACGACGACCTGATCGAGGTCGGGATGACCTTCACCATCGAGCCGATGCTCAACCTCGGCACCCACGAGTGGGAGATGTGGGACGACGGCTGGACCGTCGTGACCGCCGACAAGCGCCGCTCTGCGCAGTTCGAGCACACCCTGCTGGTGACCGCCGACGGCGCCGAGGTGCTGACGAACCCCTGAGCGGTGGCCGGCGGCCGGTCAGGCGTCGTCGCCCAGGCGGCCCTCCACCCGGAGCACGTCGACCCGGTGCTCGTGGTCGTCGCTCATCACCGCGGCCAGGCGCAGGAAGCCCAGCGCCTCGGCGTACCGGCTCTGCCTCTCGAGGCTGCGCCCCAGCGCGTGGCAGGCCCAGACGTCGTCGGGGCGCTCCTCGACCAGCGCGCGCAGGTCGTCCTCGGCGCGCCCCAGCTGGGCGCGCAGCAGGAAGGCCCAGGCGCGCAGCGAGCGCAGCCCGCGGTTGTCGGGCTCGCGCTCGAGGGCGGGCTCGAGCACCTCGAGCGCCGGCCCGGGCGCGTTGCGGGCGAGCAGGTCGAAGGCGGTGCGGTAGGCGGACTCGGGCGCCCACTGCCCGGGGAAGAGCAGCGGCGGGGCCTGGATCGGGTACTCCTCGCTCATGGAAGGTCCAACGCGCCGGGACACCTCGGTGTTCCGCTACCCTGGTGGCGCGGACGGGCTGGCCGGGCGACCGCGTCGTCCCTCTCGAGGGGCGCCGAGGAAGGTCCGGGCTCCACAGGGCGAGGTGGTGGGTAACCCCCACCCGGGGCAACCTGCGGGACAGTGCCACAGAGAACAGACCGCCACGACCGGCCCCGGCCGGACGGGGCAAGGGTGAAACGGTGGAGTAAGAGCCCACCAGCGTCCGGGGCGACCCGGACGGCTAGGCAAACCCCACCTGGAGCAAGGTCAAGAAGCCACCACTCGTGGTGGCGCGCGTGCGTCTGAGGGCGGCCCGCCCGAGCACGCGGGTAGACCGCTGGAGCCCACCGGCAACGGTGGGCCTAGATGGATGGTCGCCCCCCCGGTCCGAGAGGTCCGGGGACAGAACCCGGCCTACAGGCCAGCCCGTCCGCACCCGGGCCGCTCCCCCGGTGGGACCTAGGTCCCGCGCGAGGGGGTCGTTGGTGTCTGCAGCAGCCGGGCCGCGCGCCACGACGCTGGGACCCATGGCCGGCCCCGCCCGCACCGAGAGCCCCGCTCGGCCCGCGACCCCACCCGACGCAGCCCACGGGCTCCCCGCCCACGAGGTGGTGCTGCTGCTCGCCACCGATCCCGCCCGGGGCCTCGGCGAGGCGGAGGCCGCGCAGCGGCTGATCCGGTTCGGGCCCAACGCGCTGCCGGTCACCAGGAGCGCCGGGCCGCTGCTCCGGCTGGCGCGCCAGCTGCACAACCCGCTGATCTACGTGCTGCTCGCCTCGGTGCTCGTCACCGCCGCGCTCGGGGAGCTGGTCGACTCCTCGGTGATCCTCGGTGTGGTCGTCGTCAACGCCGCGGTCGGCTTCGTGCAGGAGTCCCGCGCCGAGGCGGCGCTGGAGGGCCTGCGGGCCATGGTGCGCACCACGGCGAGCGTCGTGCGCGACGGACAGGTGCGCAGCCTGCCCTCGGCCGAGCTGGTGCCCGGCGACCTCGTGGTGCTCGAGGAGGGCGCCAAGGTGCCCGCCGACCTGCGCGTGACCCGGGCCGACGAGCTGCGGGTCGACGAGTCGGCCCTGACCGGCGAGTCGGCTCCGGTGGCCAAGCACGAGGTGGTGCTCCCCGGCCAGGTGGCGGTGGCCGACCGCCGCAACATGGCCTACTCGGGGACCCTGGTCACCACCGGCAGCGGCAGCGGCGTCGTGGTCGCCACCGGCGCCGAGACCGAGCTGGGCGACATCCACCGCCTCGTCGGGGCGGCTGAGGGCCTCTCGACGCCCCTGACCCGCAAGCTGGCCTGGTTCAGCAAGCTCCTGACGGTGGCCATCGTGGCGCTGGCGGCGGCCACCTTCTTGATCGGCCTGCTGCGGGGCCAGGAGATGGCCGAGACCTTCACCGCCGCGGTGGCCCTGGCCGTGGGTGCCATCCCGGAGGGGCTGCCCGCCGCGGTCACCATCACCCTGGCCATCGGGGTGGCGCGGATGGCGCGGCGCCGAGCCGTCGTACGCCGCCTGCCCGCGGTCGAGACGCTGGGTAGCACAACCGTGATCTGCTCCGACAAGACCGGCACCCTGACCCAGAACCAGATGACCGTGCGTGCCGTGTGGACCCAGGAGGGGGAGGTGGAGCTGACCGGCTCGGGCTACGCCCCCGACGGGGTGCTGCGCGACGACCGGGGCGCCACGCTGACGCCGCTGCCCCGCTCGGCGCTGTGGTGGACGCTGCTGGTGGGAGTCGCCTGCAACGACGCCGCCCTGGCCCGCCACGACGGGCGGTGGCGGGTCGTCGGCGACCCCACCGAGGGCGCGATGCTGGTCGCCGGCGCCAAGGCCGGCCTCGACCGCGACCGGGTCGAGGCCCTCGCCCCCCGCGAGGCCACGGTCCCGTTCTCCTCCGACCGGCGCTGGATGGCCACGCTGCACCGCGACCTCACCGCCGACGACCCGGACCAGCAGGTGGTCGTGGTGAAGGGCGCCGCCGAGCAGGTGCTCGAGCGGTGCACCAGACAGCTGCGAGCCGACGGGTCGAGCGGCCCCGTCGACCGCACGCTCGTGCTCGGGGCCGCGCACGCCCTGGCCCAGCAGGGGCTGCGGGTGCTGGCGACGGCGGTGCGCCCGCTGACCGGCGCCGAGCGCGGCGACCCGGCCACCTTCGACGCGGAGGCGGTGCCGGGCGACCTGGTGCTCACCGGGCTGCAGGCGATGCTCGACCCGCCGAGGCCCGCCGCCGCCCGGGCGGTCGCGGCCTGCCTGGCCGCCGGGGTCTCGGTCAAGATGATCACCGGCGACCACGCCGCCACGGCCACGGCCGTCGCCCGGCACGTCGGGCTGCTCGACGAGTCGGCGACCGGCCCCGTGCCGGTGCTCACCGGCACCGACCTGGCGGCCCTCGACGCCGAGGAGCTGCCGGCCGCGGTGGACGGCGCCGTCGTGCTGGCCCGGGTCTCCCCCGAGCAGAAGCTGCGCCTGGTCGAGGCGCTGCAGGGCCAGGGCCACGTCGTGGCGATGACCGGCGACGGGGTCAACGACGCGCCCGCGCTGCGCCAGGCCGACATCGGGGTGGCGATGGGCACCGGCGGCACCGAGGTGGCCAAGGACGCCGCCGACATGGTGCTGCTCGACGACGACTTCGCGACCATCGAGGCCGCGGTGGAGGAGGGACGCGGGGCCTTCGACAACCTGACGAAGTTCATCGCCTGGACGCTGCCCACCAACATCGGCGAGGGCCTGGTGATCCTGGTGGCCGTCCTGCTGGGCACCGCCCTGCCGATCCTGCCCACCCAGATCCTGTGGATCAACATGACCACCGCGGTGCTGCTGGGGCTGATGCTCGCCTTCGAGCCCCGCGAGGACGGCATCATGACCCGCCCGCCCCGCGACCCCGACCAGCCGCTGCTCACGCGCGCCCTGACGGCCCGCATCCTGCTGGTCTCGGCGCTGCTCGTCGCCGGGTCGTGGTGGCTCTTCCAGTGGGAGCAGTCCCGCGGGGCCGGCCTCACCGAGGCGCGCACGGCCGCGCTCAACGTCTTCGTCGTCGTCGAGGCCGTCTACCTCTTCAGCTGCCGCTCCCCCAGGCTCTCCGCCTGGCGCCTGGGCCTGTTCACCAACCGGTGGCTGCTCGTGGGCGTGGGCCTCCAGGCGCTGGGGCAGCTGGCCCTGACCTACCTGCCGGCCATGAACGCGGTCTTCGACACCGCGCCGCTCCCGGCCAGCACGTGGGCGCGGATCGCGGCGGTCGCCGCGCTGGCGGGCCTGGTCATCGCCGCCGACAAGCGGCTGAGGAGCCGCGGCGCGCCCCGCGCACCGACCCCGGCGCAGACCGGGGTCCCCACCTAGTCGAGCGCCGAGAAGGCGTCGTACACCATGAACGCCGGCCACACGACGCCCTCCAGCACCGCCAGGACGTGCCACCAGAACCCGTCGGGGGCGTCCTTCCAGAAGTAGACCCACGCGCCGAACACGCCCAGGCCGTAGATCGCGCCGCCTCCTGCCGCCCCGCCACCGCTGCTGCTCGCCACGTGCCTCGCCCTCCTCGTGCCGTCCGGGGCCGTCGACCCGGACCGCACCCACGGTGCGCCGGCGGCCCGCGCCCCCACCAGGGCCCAACGGACCCCCGCGGCGGGTCGGACGACCGTGGGCGCCCCGCCCCGTCGGCGACAGCCTGGGGAGCGACCCACGACCGAGCACAGGGAGCACCCATGCCGACCTCCGCGCCGACAGCCGCACCGACAGCCGCGCCGACCGCCACGGCCCAGGCCCTCGTGGCCCCGGGCAAGGGCCTGCTGGCCATCGACGAGAGCCAGCCCACGATGACCAAGCGCCTCGCGCGCATCGGTGTCGAGTCGACGGGGGCGACCCGGCTGGCCCTGCGCGAGCTGCTGCTCACCACCCCCGGTCTCGAGGAGCACGTCAGCGGCGTCATCCTCTTCGACGAGACCATCCGCCAGCGCACCAGCAGCGGCGCGCTGGTGCCCGAGCTGCTCGCCGGCGCCGGGATCGTCCCCGGCATCAAGGTCGACCGGGGCACGGTGCCCCTCGCCGGCTGGCCCGGCGAGCTGGTCACCCAGGGTCTCGACGGGCTGCGCGAGCGCTTCGCCGAGTACGCCGCCCTGGGCGCGCGCTTCGCCAAGTGGCGGGCGGTGCTGCGCATCGACGCCACCCTGCCGACCCCGGCGTGCGTGAGCGCCAACGCCCACGCACTGGCCCGCTACGCCGCACTGGCCCAGGAGGCCGGGCTGGTGCCGGTGGTCGAGCCCGAGGTGCTGATGGACGGCGCGCACTCGCTGGAGCGCTGCGCCGAGGTGACCGCGCAGGTCCTGCGAGAGGTCTACGCCGAGCTGGCCCGCCAGCACGTCACCCTCGAGGCGACCCTGCTCAAGCCCAACATGGTCCTGCCGGGGACCCTCTCGCCGGAGACCGGGACGATCGAGGACCACGTGGTCGCCGAGCGCACCGTCGCGGTGCTGCGCGACACCGTGCCGGCCTCGGTGCCCGGCATCGTCTTCCTCTCCGGTGGCCAGAGCCCGCAGGAGGCCACCGCCCGGCTCGACGCGCTCAACCGGCTGCCTGCCCCGCAGCCCTGGCAGCTGAGCTTCTCCTACGGCAGGGCGCTGCAGGCCCCGGTGCTCGACGCCTGGCACGGCGAGCCGGCCAACGTGGCCGCCGCCCAGGCGGTCCTCGCCGAGCGGGCCCGGCTCACCGGCGCCGCCCGCCGGGGCCGCTACGACAGGGCCGCCGAACCGACCACCCCGGTGGCCGGGTGAGGTCCGCGGAGCTTCATCGGCCGGCCGACGGATCTCCTGGGTGGACGATGAAACTTCATCGGCCACCCGGGTGGTTCATCGGCCGGCCGATGAACCTCCCGGCCGGCGGCGCTCGGTCTCGTGCTGCCGGGTGGCGATGATGGCGGCCTGGGTGCGGCTCTCGACGCCGAGCTTGCCGAGCACCGTGGAGACGTAGTTCTTCACCGTCTTCTCGGCCAGCTCGAGTCGCTCGGCGATCTGGCGGTTGGTCAGGCCCTCGCCGACCAGGTCGAGGACCTGGTGCTCCTTGGGCGTCAGGTGCTTGGTCACCGAGTCCTCCGGTGGCCCGTCGCGCAGCCGGGCGAGGACCTGCGCGGTGACCGCCGGGTCCAGCATCGACTGACCGGCCGCCACCCGGCGCACGGTCTCGACGAAGTCGTTGCCCCTGACCTGCTTGAGCACGTAGCCGGCTGCGCCGGCCATGATGGCGGAGAAGAGCGCCTCGTCCTCGTCGTAGGAGGTCAGGATGACGGCCGCGATCGCGGGGTCGACCGAGCGCACCTGGCGGCAGACCTCGACGCCGGACCCGTCGGGCAGGCGCTGGTCGAGGACGGCGACGTCGGGACGCAGCGCAGGGATCCGCCGGGCGGCCTCCTGGGCCAGGCCCGACTCGCCCACCACCACGATGTCGCCCTGGCTCTCCAGCAGCTCACGGGTGCCGCGGCGCACCAGCTCGTGGTCGTCGAGCAGGTAGACCCGGATCACCGGGCGCTCCCCGTGCTCGCCTGCCCGGCCAGGACCGTCGACTTCCCACATGACCCGACCCTAGGCGCGGCCCGGCCGGTCTGCCGCGGCCCAGCGGCACCACCCGGCGGGACCTTGGTCCCGGGGTGCGCAGTCCCGGAGTGCGCGGCCCCGGAGTGCGCGGCCCCGGCCCCTGCGGACCTCCGGCCCCCCGGTCCCGCGACCAACGGCCCTGCCCGCCCCGGGCCCCGGACGGCACCGTGGTCGGATGGCACCCAGCTCACCGCCGGCCACCGCGGACCCGACGCACGCCTCGCCGCGCGCACGCGTCCTCGTGGCCGTCGGCAGCTCGGACCCCGGGTCGGCGGCACGCTGGGCCGCCCGGGAGGCGGTCCGCGGTGGAGCCACCGTGCACCTGCTGCAGGTCGCCCCCACCACGCTGGCGCGCGAGCAGGGCCGCACGGCCCTGCGCACCGCCGCGGCGGCGTGCTTCGACGAGGTCGGCGACCGCGTGCCGGTGGAGACCGAGCAGGCGGTGGGCCACCCGCCGGAGGTCCT
Organism: Nocardioides sp. 31GB23; assembly: GCF_040012395.1. NCBI lineage: Bacteria > Bacillati > Actinomycetota > Actinomycetes > Propionibacteriales > Nocardioidaceae > Nocardioides > Nocardioides sp. 31GB23. Next base: position 18,735 of record NZ_JBDYKJ010000073.1, read on the forward strand.
GGTCGCGGCCGCGCCGGCTGCCCGCCTGGTCGTGACGGGACGCCGCGACAGCAGCTCGTGGCACTCCACCGGCTCGGTCTCCGCGGCCCTCGCCGACCTCACCGACGTCGCGATGTGCGTGGTGCCGCCGTCGTGGAGCGCGCCGCGACGCTCGCTGGTGGCCGTCGGGCTCGACCCGGACCGGCCCGACCGGGCCGCCCTGACCGAGGCCGTACGCCGCGCGCGGCTCGGGCGGGCGGTGCTGCGGGTGCTGGTGCACCGACCCGGCTCGCTGGCGCCCGACCCGGCAGCGGGACCCGACGTGCTGCGTCGCCGCGCCCAGGAGCTGCTGGCCGAGTGCGGCGGCGACGCGTGCGACGTCGAGGTCTCGGTGGACGAGGGGCACCCGTCCTCGGGGCTGCTGGAGGCCGCACGCACCGCCGACCTGCTCGTGCTCGGCCGACGCGAGCACCGCGGCGGACCGGCGAGGTACCTCGGCCCCGTCGCGCGCGCGGTGCTGCCGTGGGCCGAGTGCCCCGTCGTGCTGAGCCGCCCCGAGCGCGACCGTGTGCCGGGGCCGGCACGTGTCCCTGCCGGCGAGGACCTTGGGCCCTGACGCGGGCGCCGCCCGCAGCGGAGCCTGGGACCCCCCACCGCACCACCCCCACAAGGGGCCCACCAGAGGAGCCGACCATGCGGGTCGCCGAGGTCATGACCGCACCACCGCTCACCACCACGACCGACGCCGGGGTCGACGACGCCCTGGCGCTGCTCGCACGCCACCACGTCAGCTCGCTGCCGGTCGTGGACGCCGCCGGCAGGCTGCAGGGCCTGCTGCACGAGGTCGACGTGATCCGTGGCCGGGTCCCCCACGCAGCGCTCGCCGGCGGCACGCCCGAGCCCGGTGTGCCGCCGGCCGTCGTCGGCGACGTGATGGCGCCGGTGCCCGCGCGCCTCGGCCCCGAGACCGACCTGGCGACGGCGGCCGACCTGCTGGGCTCGTCGAGCGTGACGAGCCTGCCCGTCGTCGACGACCAGGGGCACGTGGTCGGGGTGGTGAGCCGCAGCGACGTCGTGGGAGTGCTCACGGGCACCCACGGCGGCGCCGACGACGGCCTCGACACCCTCACGCGCCGGCTGCTGCAGCTGGCCTGCCGCGCCCCGAGCGTGCACAACACCCAGCCCTGGCTGTGGCGGGTCTCCGGCTCCGTCATCGAGCTGTACGCCGACCCCGCGCGCCAGCTGGCGATCGCGGACCCCGACGGCCGCAGCCTGCGCATCAGCTGTGGCGCCGCCCTGCACCACCTGCAGGTGGCCGCCCGCGCGCTCGGGCAGGGCTGCACGGTCGAGCGGCTGCCCGCCGGGCCCGGCTCGACGCTGCTGGCCCGGGTGAGCCTCGAGGCGGGGCCCGACCAGCCCGGCTCCCCGCCGGCGGACGCGGACGCACGAGCCGACCTGGAGGCCATCACGGCCCGGGTCACCGACCGCAGGCGCTTCACCAGCTGGGAGGTGCCCGCGCCCCGGCTCGAGCACCTGGCGGGCATCGGTGCCCGCGCGGGCTGTGCCGTCGTACCCGTGGTCGACCCGGGGCGCCGGCACCGGCTGGAGGAGCTCGTCGAGCAGGCCCGGGACCTCCTGTCGCAGGACCCCGCGGTGCAGGCCGAGCAGCGGGCCTGGGTGCAGCGCAGCACCCACGACGGAGTCCCGCGGGAGGCCACCGAGGGGCCGGCCACCCGCTTCGACGACCGGCCGGTCGTCGACCCCGGCGGCATCGACCGCGCCGACGGCGTGCTGGTGCTGGCCACGCCGACCGACGAGCCGCTCGACCACCTGCGCGCCGGCGAGGCGCTGAGCCGGACCTGGCTCAGCGCCACCACCGGCCTGCTGTCGATGGTCCCGCTGAGCCGTGGTGGAGCGCCCCGAGACCCGTCGGGCCCTGCAGAGCGACGTGCTGGGCAGCGCCCTGGTGCCGCAGCTGCTGGTGCGGGTCGGGTGGCAGGAGAGCTCGCGCGAGCGGCTCGCTCCGAGCCCGCGACGCCCGCTCGCCGACGTGCTGCTGCACTGAGCGGCGCCCGGCCGGGACGCCTCCGGTCCCCCCGCGCGGGCGTGCCGCACGTGGGGGCGACGTGCTGGGATGGGTCGATGGCCCACCGCTACCCCTTCGCCTTCAGCCCCGCCTACCGCCTGCCGGCCCTGGCCCTGGCCATCACCCCCCGCACGGCGTGGGTGGAGGTCGACGAGCCGGGCGCGCCCACGCCCGAGCTGCGGGTGCGCTTCGGGCCGTGGCGGCTGCGCACGCCCGTCGAGAACATCACCGGCGTGCAGCGCAGCGGCGGCTTCGCCTACCTCAAGACCGTCGGGCCGCCGCACCTGTCGTTCACCGACAAGGGGGTCACCTTCGCGACCAACGGCGACGCCGCCGTCTGCCTCGAGCTGCGCTCCCCGGTGAAGGGGATCGACCCCACCGGCCGGATCGTGCACCCCGGCGTGACCCTGACCGTCGCCGACCCCGACGCCCTCGCCGCGGAGGTCACCGCCCACCCGGCGCGATGAGCCCCGGCTGACGCGACCTGCCCGGTCGTGGTCCGGGTCGGGGTCCCGGTCGTGGTCCGGGTCGTGGTCCCGGTCGTGGTTCGGGTCGTGTGCCTGGGGACGCGCCCTGGCGCGTCAGCGGGCCACGACCCGGACCACGACCCGGAACACGACCCAGGCCACGACTCAAGCCACGACCCGGAACACGACCCGGGGAGGGGCGCTCAGCCCACCTCGACCAGCTCGAAGGCCACCCGGCGCTGCTGCACGTCGGCGGTGACGAGCCGCACGCGTACGTCGGTGCCGAGCGGCAGCTCCGCCCCGGTGCTGGTGAGCCGGCCCTCGACCGCCGGCGACTGCACGACGACCGAGCCGCGGGTGGGCTCCTTCTCGTCGACGTCGACGACGACCCCGGCGAAGACCTCGCCGACCCGCTCCTCCAGCACCCCCGCCTCGACGAGGTCGAGCACCCCGCGCTCGTAGGCCCCGGCCCGCTGGGCCGAGGTGCGCAGCGTCTCGGGCAGGCCGGGCAGCGCCTGCAGCACCCAGACGGGCACCTCGGTGCCGGCGCACAGGGCCACGCACACCTCACCGGCGTACCGGTCGCCGAGGCGACGCAGCGGCGCGGTGACGTGGGCGTACTCGGCCGCCAGCGCCGCGTGCAGCGGCTGCTCGGGCAGCTCGCCGTTGAAGCCGACGTATCCGCTGCCGCGCAGCAGGCGGGTGCTGGCGTCGACCATCGCGGCGTGCGCGGGCACCAGCGGGTCGAGGGTGCGGATGAAGTCGGGGTAGAGCATCTCGGCCGGCCACTCGATGCCCAGCGCGCGGGCGGTGCGGTGCAGGCGCCGCACGTCGCGCGCGTCGGGCGGGGGCAGGGTGCGCAGCAGCCCGACGCGGGCGTAGACCATCAGGTCGGCGGCGCCGTAGCCGGTGAGCAGCGAGATCTGGGCGTTCCAGTCCTCCATCGCCAGCCGCTCGCGGAACCCCAGGTGCCAGTGCTCGCCCTCGACCTCGACCTCCTGCTCGGGCAGCGGCAGCGAGACCCCGCCCCGCGCGGCCTCGCGGGCCAGGCGCAACGGCCCCACCTCGGCCAGCAGCCGCACCGTCTCGGGCGCGGTGCCGTCGTCGAGGCCGGCCTGCGCCTGCTGGTAGGTCAGCTGGGCGGTCGAGCGCACCAGCGCCCGCTCGACGCGTACGTCGGTGCCCTCGCCGTCGGCGTCGAGCCGGATCGTCCACAGCAGCGCCGGCCGGGTCTCGCCGGCCAGCAGCGACGCGGCGCCCTCGCTGATCACCGGCGGGTGCAGCGGCACCTTCGACTCGGGCGCGTAGAGCGTCTCCCCACGCCGGTTGGCCTCGACGTCGACCGGGTCGCCGGGGCTGACGAAGGCGGCCACGTCGGCGATCGCGTAGTGCACCACGAAGCCGTCGCCGTCGCGCTCGATGTGCATCGCCTGGTCGAGGTCGCGGGCGCCCTCGGGGTCGATGGTCAGCATCGGCAGGTCGGTGCGGTCGAGGTCGGGCAGCCGGGGCTCGGCGGCGGCCCTCGCCGCCGCCTCCTCGACCTCGGGCGGGAAGTGCGGGGTGACCCCCAGCTCCTTCCTCAGCTGTTCGACGCCCTCGCGCAGCCGGTGCGCGGCGACGCCGTCGTCATGGGTACGGACCCGGAGCACGCGGTTGCTGGGCATGCAGGCACCATAACGACCACCATGCTGATCCTGCTGCCCCCCAGCGAGGGCAAGTCCGCTCCACGGCGCGGCAAGCCCCTCGACCTGGCCTCCCTGTCGTTCCCCGGCCTCACCGCGACCCGCGAGCGGCTGCTCGACGCGCTGGTCGACCTGTGCTCGGGCGACCCGCAGGTGGCGGCGCGGGTCCTCGACGTCGGCAGCACCCAGCTCGATCTCGTCGACCTCGACCGCGGGCTGCGCACCAACCCGACCGCGCGCGCCGACGCCGTGTACGCCGGGGTGGTCTACGACGCCCTCGACGTCACCACCCTCGGCCCTGCCGCCCGGCGCCGGGCGACCAGCCGGCTGGCGATCACCTCCAGTGTCTTCGGGCTGGTGCGTCCGGGTGACCGCATCCCGGCCTACCGGCTCTCCGGCGGCACCAGCCTGCCCGGCGTCGGCCCGGTCGCGGGGGCCTGGCGCGAGGTGCTGGGCCCCGCCACCGCCGAGGCGCTGGGCGGCGGTCTGCTCGTCGACCTGCGCTCCAGCACCTACGCCGCCTTCTGGCGCCCCTCCCCCGACCTGGCGTCGCGGGTCGCGACCGTGCGGGTGCTGCACGAGGTCGACGGCACCCGCAAGGTGGTCAGCCACTTCAACAAGGCCACCAAGGGCCGGCTGGTGCGCGCGCTGCTCGAGGACGGCGCCACCCCGCGCACGCCCGCACGGCTCGCCGAGGCGCTGCGCGACCTGGGCTGGCACGTCGAGGCCGGCGACCCGGGCCCGAAGGGGACCCAGCTCGACGTGGTGGTCAGCGACCTGTAGGCACGCCGCCGAGCAGCCCGAGCACGGGGTCGACGACGCCGTCGAGCAGGTCGGTGACCGCGTCGGTGAGCGGCACCACGGCCGCGGTGACCGGGGTGGTGACCCCGCCCGTGGCGCTGCCGGCGACGTCGGCGACACCGCCCACCACCGGGTCGAGCACCCGCGAGACGGTCCCGTCGCGTGCCGGAGGCGTCGGCAGCGCCGGCGGTGCCGGAACCGGGCCGGGGGGCGGCGTCGGAGCGGGC